>JADLCA010000200.1 GCA_020847495.1 Candidatus Hydrogenedentota bacterium
CGGCCGCACCGAAGATGACGGCGCCGCATACCTGCTCCCCTACTGGATGGGCCGCTACCACGGCTTCATTGCGGAGCAGCCCTGAACTTCAGACAAAGACGTGGCCTTGAGAGTACCGAATTATCCAGAGGCACAACGGGGCGAAACGACCGGGAGATGCCTGTTTCTACCCGAGTCTTCGCCTTAGGTGAATTAAGCCCGTAATGGCGGAAGATAATAGCCCAGCGATTAATCGCTGGGTAGCAGAGACAACCAGAAGACGAGTCCCCCGGACCCAGCGATGAATCGCTGGGCTATTATCTGTCGTCCCTATCGGGACTGTTCACCGAGCCAAGACTTTACGAGAGTCGGCAAGAAGTCGAAGCATGTCCGAAACCACACGGGATCACACGGGAAACAGCATCGTAGAACTCGGTACTCTCAGCACGCGGCGTAATGACAATTGAACGCGCATCCTTGACATTCCTTCTGACTGCAAGCAGGATGGTGCACCTTGCGCCGCCCCGTCGATTTGCATAGAAGGAGACCCGGCATGCTGACTTTCACCATTGCCATGGCCATTTGCGCGCTCGCGCCAATTCCCCTACATGCCGACTCCAAGGAAGCGGAGGCGTGGACAGGCAGCGTCTCCTTTCCGCTCACGCGCGGGGACGCGCAGTCCCTCTACGCGAACGGGGCAAGTCCCCAGTTCATCATGAATGGAAGACCCGCGGCCTCTCGCGCGGTGGGGTGGTGGGAACGCAATCGCGTGCCGCGCCGCGTGCTCCTCTACATAGCGGGCGATGCTCCCTTGGCAGGCGATCTCTCCGTGGAGGCAAAGCCTGGTCCTGCTTCCGTACCGGGCACTTCCCCGTGGACCGTGACGGACCGCCCGTTCAAGACGCACCCGGGAACCGCGTACAAGGTGGTGCTGCGTGGCGGCAGCAATCAGGACTCCTTCTCAGAGTACGAAGACCTCATTCTGGCGTACAAAGGCAAGGAGATGCTCCTTCGCATGGGGACGCGCCGGGACAGGTTCCATGACAGCGCGGCGTTCCAGGGGCTGCATGACTGGTGGCAATGGACGCGCATCGAGACGCTGCTCGATACGGAAATCGTCAAGCTCGTCCGCGTAGGTGGGCTCCTCTATAACGAGGACACCTTCCTCCATTGCGATCTGTACCTGGAACTCTACGGCAACGGCGTCGCCCGCGCTTACGCGCACTTCGTCAATGCACGCGTCATTGGGAACGGCTGGGAGTACTTTGGCATTCCCATACTGGCCTTCGGCGGCGTGGACTCCCTACCCGCCGAGATCCTGCTTGATGGAACTCAAACACGCTTTTCGCTGGGTTCCATGAGCCTCGATATCCGGGATACGGCGGAACTCGTCAGCGCGGATCACCCGGGACGCCTCTACGACCATGAGCGCTTCACCGTATATCAACCCTGGCAAGATCAGCGCGTCACGGACAAGAACAGGACCTTCGGCAAAGAGTTCGTGACGGATATCGGCGAAGGCCAAATGCTCCGCGGGCTCTCGCGCACGGTCCGCTTCACCTTCAGCCTTTCGGACGCGCCCCCGCGCGTGGCCCGCATGCTTGCCCCTTCCTGGCACTACGCCATGGCCCGGGAACTGTGGCACGGAGACTACCTGCCCGCCGAGTGGCGCTTCGCACAGGCCGCGCACGCCGTCGCCACCCGGATTGCGCAACCCGACCCGCGCTATACCGGGACCTTCGAAGCAGGCTAGTCCGACTCGGCTTCGGAGGGATACGGTGGCGCCGCTCTCCTCTTTACGGCCATGCAGCGCGGCGACCTCCATCATCTCGAACGCGGACTCGCTTACGCGTACTGCTGGGCGGACATCATGGTCGATCACGTGGACTGGAGCATTCGCCAGCCCTTCACCGGCTACTACTGGAAAACCCCGACCTACACGAAGTTCCTCGATCTTGTCCGCGCATATGTGGAGACAGGCGATCCCTATCTGCTTGAGACCGCGGAGCATTGCGCCAACGCATACTACGCCCTCGTCCGCAGCACATGGCCGTCCCGCAGCATCGGCCGTGGTATCTGGCCTGTCACAGGGCAGACACACCTCTATGAATACACCCGCAATCCCTACCACCTCGAGTGCGGGGCCGATCTGGTCGGCAAGGCGTTGTTCACCTTCGCGGACCCTGCCCGCCTTCCCGGCCACCAAATCGGCGTGGGCCCCAACGGTATCGGCAATCTCAATACGCCCGGAGGACGCGGTTATGCCGACCTCGTGCTGTGCCGCTCGGCCATCGAAGTGGCCTTGAGCGACGACGGCGCCCTTCCCGCCGGCACCAGGGACAAGATATTGCTCGACACGGCAGAGGTGCTCGGCCTCGTGATTGAAGGCATCAAGACCAAATCAGGCGATCATGGGGGATGGCTGGAGTACGAGACCGACATGCTCATTGTCACGATGCTGCCTCTCGCTGAGGCGCTCAAACAGCCTGAATGGGCAAGCGATCTGGAGCCGTGGCTCGTGCCGCTGGAAGACTACCTCACGGACGACCGGGTGGGACGCCCGTATCAGGCGGTCACCGGAAGGCCCTATTATGACAGCGTGACGCTAAATGCGCGCTGGAGAGAAGGCGGCTTGGTCATCAACCCCGCCCTGTTGCCTGACGCAGCCTCGGGACACACGGCGGCCGTGCAGACGCCGGCAGGTCCGGTGACTCTCCGCATGAAGAAAGAGGAGAACGGTAGCTGGACCATCACGCCGGAAGGCGATGCACCTTGCTCCGTGCTCGTGGAGAATTGATCCGGCAGTGTGCCATAATCCGCACAATCATGACGCGCCCATTTTTGAATGGAGACTTGTATGCTGAAGAAACTCACGCTGGTTCTGGCGTTTCTCCTCGTCGTGACGGTTGTCCGCGCAGCGGACTCGCTGCTTCCCCCCCCGAAGCATGGCGGCGTCTACGTGGCGGCGCATCGCGGCGCCCACGAAGGAATCCCGGAGAACACCCTTGCCGCTTACCAGAAAGCAATCGATCTCGGCGCGGACTTCGTGGAGATCGACGTGCGCACAACAAAGGACGGCAAGTTCGTTTCCGTGCACAATTCGACCATTGACTCGTATGCGCCCGGCCACACGGGCCGCGTCTCCGAAATGACGCTGGACGAGTTGCGCGCGCTGGATATTGGCAGCCGCGTGGGACCGGAATGGGCCGGCACGAAGATCCCAACCTTTGAAGAAGTCCTCGACCTCTGCAAGGGGAAGATTGGCATCTACCTCGACCTCAAGGCCGCGCCCGTCCCTCCGCTGGTCGAAGCCATCAAGGCACGCGGCATGGAGCGTAACGTCATCTGGTACGTCGGCGGGCCGCAGCTCCACGAACTCAAGGAAGTGTGCCCCGAGTGCATTCCCATGCCGGACCCGGGCCCCGAGGAGAACCTCGCCAAACTGCTTGCGGACGAGAAGCCTCGCATCGTCGCCTCGGTGTGGGAGTATTACTCGAAATCCTTCCTGGACGCCTGCCACAAGGCGGGGGCCATCGTCATTGTCGATGAGAGCGACCCCACCTGCTGGGAGCAGGCGTTGGCGTGGGGCACCGACGGCATTCAGACCGACCACCCGGCCGACCTCATCAAGCTTCTGGAAGAACGCGCGAAGAAGACCGCAGACGCTGGTGAGGCCGCAAACGCGGAAGACCTGCGCGCCGGAAAGGAACGCCTCAAGTCCCTCGACCAGCAGCGCAAGTATCAGGAAAAGCAACAAGCCAGGCGCTGAGTGGATTGCCCGCTTCCACGCACTGGTCCTCCGATGACTTCAGTTGCCTTCTTCCATGAGGGCGAGAAACGTCTTCGCGGCCAACGTCTTGTACGAACCCTTGCGCCACACCGCCCCGATGGAAACCTCGGGAAGCCCTTGGACATGCAGGGTCGTAAGCGCGCGGTCGGCGCGCGTGATGACCATCCGCGGCAGAAACGACACCCCGATTCCTTCGGCCACGTAGCGCTTGATGACCTCAAAGCTCCCGCTGTCGAGCACCGTGTGCGGCTCGAACTCCGTCCGCGCAAAATGCTGACGGAGCAGTGCCCCCGTGCGCGTGTTCGCATCAAGAAGCAGAAAGGGCTCTTCACGCAGTTCCTCCAGCTTGGTACGGCGCCGCGAACTCAACCGGTGGCTGACCGGAACCACCAGCACTAACTCCTGCCGGAACAATTCGCGCTCTTCCAGGGAGGCGTGGCCCGCGGGCAGCGTCACGATGCCGAGGTCCAACTCGCCGCGATTGACTTGTTACGCGATGGCCGAGGTGGAGCGATTGACGATCTCGACGTGGGTGTGCGGCATGGCCCGGGCAAAGCGCCGAATTACAGGCGGCAAGACGTAAAGCGCGGTCGTGTCGCTGGTGCCGAGCCGAAGTTCGCGCACGCGCGATTCGTCAAACTCCCCCAGTTCGCGGCGGATCGATTCGACGTCCGTCAACAGCCGGCACGCGTGCTCGTACAACCTCAACCCCGCCGGAGTGGGCTTGCACGTCTTGCGGTCGAGCAGGACATGTCCAAGCTCGCTCTCCAAAGACTTGAGCTGCTGGCTCACGGCGGGCTGAGAGCGGTGCACCCGCGCCGCGGCGGACCGGAACCCGCCCGTCTCCACCAGCGCGCGAAACTGTCGAAGTGCTTCAACCGTCACGGGAAAACCTCCGATAATATCTTCTTATCGATTCAATCATAACATTCAATTTGCCTGATTGCCAGGTCATACCGTATGCTTTTCACGTACGTAGGCACAAGAACGGGCGGAGACTACCATGAGCGAACAGAAAAGGGGCCTGAGCTACCGCGACGCCGGCGTCAATATCGATGCCGCAGACGAGGCGGTGCGGCAGATTAAGGACTTGGTCAACAAGACGTTTGACGACCGGGTGCTGTGCGATATCGGTCTGTTTGGGGCCATGTACAGCCCGGACCTGAGGGGCATTGAGGACCCCGTGC
>JADLCA010000201.1 GCA_020847495.1 Candidatus Hydrogenedentota bacterium
CAGTTCCTTGAGTCCGGCTGGTTCTACTATCCGGAGGAGGGAAATCAAGCGGACTGGTTCAACCTCGGCGGTTTCGCCAAGGTGCAGCCATATTATGCGAGAAACGCGGAAGTGTACGCTCTGCGTGACGATGTGAAACCGTTCATCCGCAGCTACTTCAACGCAGTGGTCTCGCTGCTGAATCGCGAAGACCTCTCTCTTTGGGAACACTTCATGAATGGCGCCTTCAACAAGACACACGAGACCGGCTACTTCCTGTACCAGTCGCGGCTGATGCTCGTCATGGAGCGCGGAAACGCACTGTGGCTCGCGCCATTTGTACCCACGCAATGGCTCGAGGATGGAAAGACGGTCGACGTTCAGGACGCGCCCACATTCTTCGGACCAGCCGGGTTCACGATCGCATCGCACGCAAAACAGGGCTTCATTGAGGCAACGATTGCGCCCCCCGAGAGGCGAAAGCCCGAAGAGATCGTCATTCGCCTGCGGCACCCGGAAGGCAAGCGGTTGCTGTCCGCGGAGGTCGACGGCGCGAGAGATTTTCGTGTGATTCCCGACGAATCCACTGTTCACGTGATGCCAGGCAGCCGTCCAATTAAGGTGAAGGCACAATACGAAAACTAAAGCGAACACGTTGAGTGAATTCGCACCGCGCGGCGCGTCTACGACATGGAATCGCTATCGCCGCGCCATGCGGTGTCGAGTGTTTGACACTCAAGCGTCCGTAAATGGTATGGTGCATTTCAGGGTAACGCGACGGGGTTTCACGGAGCGCAGGTAACGTATGCTCATGCGTGGTTTCAGTGGGGTGTTGGGTTCCGTTTGCTTCTTTTGCGCGGCCGCCCTCGCTGAGGGTGCGCCCACCGTGCAGTGGACGTATCGATGCGGAAGCGAGATTTACTCGTCGCCTGTTGTCGCCGACATCACGGACGAACCCGGCCACGAGATCCTCATTACCTCGAATACGGAGCGCAGGGTTATCTGCCTGAGCGCGGCGGGGCAGGTCGTGTGGACATATGACCATTTCTCCCTGCGCGTCACATCGACTCCGACTGTCGCCGACACCGAGGGCGATGAGAAACCGGAGATACTGGTCGCCACGCGCTCGGACGGCATCGTGTGGCTGAACAGCCAGGGTGAACTCATTCGGCTGATACCGGTGGCGGGTGGCATTGCGTGGGGCAATGTGTCCGTCGCAAACGCCGGTATTGATCAGGCCGCCACGCTGTACTGGATCTCCCGGAGAGGTTTCGTCGACAGCCGCCACGCGAACGGCACGCTGAAGTGGAGCTTCCGTGCGGACGAGCCCGGACCGCACGGATCCCCCGCCGTAGGCGATCTGAATGGTGACGGCGCGGATGAGATTGTCGTGGGCGGCGGCGTTGGCACGCTCCTGTGCCTGGACAGTGGAGGGGATATGCGGTGGCGTATTGCCGGTACGGCGCCTTTCCAGAGCGGACCCGTCATTGCGGATCTGGATGCCGACACGAAGAGCGAGGTCCTGGCCGCGTCGGATGACGGACTGTTATTCTGTATCAATGGAGACTCGGGAGACATCATTTGGACGCACCGGACATCCACCGGCCGCGTAGATTCCTCGATCGCTGTGGGTGACCTTGATGAAGACGGGGCGCGCGAAGTCTTCTACGGTGATGGGAACGGGGACTTCTACGCACTGACGTGCTCGGGCAGTGAACTCTGGTCGTTTGACGCCGGGGACTGGATTGAGAGTGCGCCCGCGATCGGCGACGTGGACGGCGACGGCAGCATAGACGTTCTCGTCGGCGCCGGGAGCGGCACGCTTTACTGTCTGTCCTCCGCAGGAACGTTGAAATGGAAGTTCGAAACTGGAAGGCGGATATCAGCGTCGCCAACGTTAAGCGACTGTAACGAGGACGGGCTCGTCGATATCCTCATCCCCTCGCACAACGGAACCCTTTATTGCCTGTCCGCGGGTGGCGCGTGGGATCCGAAGAAGATCTTGTGGCCGTGCAAACGGTACAACCTGACGCAATCGGCGAACGTACCAGTCAAGTGAGTAGTAATATGCCAAGAAAGGCTCGTTTCCAACTGTTGGGGTTGAGTCTTGTCGCAATGGCCATGGCATGGCCTGCATTGAGTGGGCCGGTGTTCGAGCTGGATCCTGATGCCCCTCTGTCCCAGGCGGCACAGGCAGCCTGGCAACAGAATCCTGATGACCGTCCCGCATTGAAGGTAGGATGCGTCTCCGGCTCGAGTGAACCTATCTTCCTATTTGACGCACCGCAACCCATCCTGAGCCCTGGTGATTACCGAATCGAGACGTGGGCAATGCTTTCCAGCGGCGCCGCCCAGATCGATGTAGTCGTGTACGGAGAGCAGAGCACCGTTGACGGCAAGAGCTACGAGATGCCGCTCGAGTGCGGTATGAGAACCAAGACCACTGATGACATAGCCGAGAGTTGGCAGTACTTCGCGCGGGAAGTCCCAATCCATGCCCGCCCGAAGCAGATGTGGTACAACATTCGCATCTCCGCGCAAGAAGGCGTCGTGCTTCTCCGCGGGCTGAAGCTCCAAAGTCCTCCGTCCGTGCTGGTCAACGGGGACTTCGGCCAACGCGATCCTTTTACCCCTGCTCTCATTGACCGTTCCGCCGGAATCGGTGCGATGCGCTTACCTAGAGGATGGCGCAGATACTACGAGGCTGGAGACAGAAGCCATCACGCCCGAGGGCGGTTCTGGATAGAAACGCAGGACACTGGCGGCGCTCTGATCGTTCAGAAGGAGGCGGGGGCGTTTGTCCTCATCGCGGAACCGGTCATGGGGCCGTTTGACGTGCTTTCGCTTGTGGCGCGCGCACAGGCCGGACCGTCGCAGGAACCGCCCGTCCTGCTCTTGCGCCAATATGGCACGGGGGGCCTTCTGCGTGAAGCAAAGTCACAGCAGGTTGCGTTGAGCGTGCTTCGAGAAACCACCGTGCTTTCGACCAAAGCCGTGCCGTGTGAACGGGAGGTGGAGCGCCTCCAACTCCTCGTCCGTTTCCCGCAAAGCCCCGGGACATATTTGCTGCGCAAGGTCGAACTGATCTGCCACGAAGAGAACGACCCCCGGCCGGTAATACGTCTCAATCAGACGGGCTACGCGACGGATGCGTCGGTGCGTTTCATTGTGGAAAGCGAGGTATTCACACGAAAGGGGACCTTTGCCTTTCAGTCACCTCAGCACACCTATGAGGGCCAGCTTGTGCCCGTGGGGCGAGCGGAGGGCCAGAATGCCGCGGATTGGGGAAAGTACTACTTTGAAGGGCGGGTGCCGCACGCCGATGCTGGGACGTACCACCTGACCGTGGAGTTGAACCGTAACCGGGCCGAATCCGACAACGTAGTAGTCGCACCCAAACGGCACCTCTCCGAAACCGCGAAGCTTGCGTACCGCTTCTATTCTGTCCAGCGGTGCGGCTGCGAAGTGCCCGGTTGGCACGGCCCGTGTCACCTGGACGACGGGCGCCTCCCGGATGGTTCGCATGCGGACGTCACGGGGGGCTACCACAATGCCGGAGATTACCATAAGCATACGGATGACAACACGCCTGTCTCCGTCTTCGCAATGGTGGATGCTTACGAGAGCGAAAAGGACTTCTTCGATGCGCTCGAGCAGGATGGCAATGGCCGGGCAGATGTTCTCGACGAGGCCATGTGGGGCGCCGAGTGGATGTTGAAAATGATCGACCCCAAGACGGGCCGTAGCTGGAGAAACGTCACGAACGACGTGGAATACCGTGGAATCCCCGAACGCGACACAGACGGCTCGGTTGATACATCTGATGATCGTCTCATTGACACGAGTGACCCCGTCGATTGGGGCTCGTGGAACATAGCGAGCTTCGCCGCCCTGGCGCGGCACGTGCCCGATCCGCGTTACCTGCAGGCCGCGGTGCAACTCTGGACGGTGAACGAGCGGAACTTGGTCAAAAGCCGGGAACCGCGCGCACTGGTTGCCGCGATCGCGCTTTACCGCACCACGCACGATGAGCGATACGCGCGTGCGGCGGAACAACTTGTGGCTAATCTGTTGCCGCTTCAGAGTGAGCAAGGATGGTACGCGATATCGCCGGGAGGGATCCCACAGTTTCGCATCGTAGACGAGGGCGTGATTCCGGCGGCACTTGCGCTTTACGTTCTTGACTGGCCCGAATTGGAATCCGCGCAAGCCGCGAAAGAGAGCATCCGGCAGTACTTCGAGTGGAGTCTGCGCATGGCAGACAATCCCTTCGGCATCATCAGGCATCGCTCGGGCGAGGATCTTTTCTACTTTAAGAACCGTGAAGATTGGTACGGCGGCAGTAACAGCGCGTACTGCTCGACGGCCTGGGCGGCGCGTCTGGCGGCTCGGGTTTTCCAGGACGAGCCTGAATTCTGCTCCCAGCTGCGCGAGCACTCCGCTAACCAACTGCATTGGATACTGGGCATGAATCCTCTGGGCCTCTGCATGTTCGAGGGCAAGGGCAACTCATCCCGGATACGCTATCACCACACGTACTCGACGATTCCGGGGCACGAACGCGGTGCAGTGCCCGGAATCATCCCCAACGGGATCATCCGCGATGCCGGCAATAACGACCGGCCCTGGTTTGACCTGCGGACCGGCACGGGAAGCCCTGTCGGGGCGGAATCCGCGGAACCCTGGCTCCCTCACAACGCCTTCTATTTGCTCGCACTTGCGGCGTCTGATTGACGGCAGGCACCCCCGTTTGGATCGGGTCCGGGCCTCCGGCACTTCGTCTCTGTGAGGGGATGGACATTTTCATGCTTTCCATATCATAATATTGGTGCAAGCTGACTCTGTCACCAGAGTTTGTCCTGGAAGCGTGTCGAATTGGATGGAAGGGTACCGCCATGTCTACTGCTGTCGCGGATGCGTCCACGAAACCAGTCCGTACATCCTCGTTCCCCCGGCTTCATGCGGACCTGCTGCTGATGCATGCGCCCGCCTTCTTCGATTTCCGAAACCGCGAGGACATCTATTTCCCCTTTCTCGGGACTTCCGGGGACGTACCGATTACGCCGCTCTACGAGTACTTCCCGGTCGGATTCAAGACGCTCCATCGGTATCTTGAAGCGCACGGGCATTCGGTCAGGTTGCTGAACCTCTCCACCGTGCTGTTGCGATACCCGCGCGTTGACGTGGACATGCTGCTGCGCAGTCTCGATGTGCGCGTAATAGGCATCGACCTGCACTGGATGGTGCATGTACAGGGGAGTCTCGCCGTGGCCAGGCGGATCAAGGAGGTCAGGCCGGACATCCTGGTCATCTTCGGGGGAATCTCATCCACGTATTACGCGGAGCAACTCATCCAGTATCCGTTCGTCGACATGGTCATGCGGGGATACGACACGCACGCCCCAATGGATACGCTGCTCACTTCGCTGCGGCACGGGCGCGCTCCGCAGGGCGTGCCCAACCTCATCTGGAAGGACACGCGCGGGGAAATTCACGACAATGACTTCAGCTATGTGCCTGACACATACTCGTGCGGCATAGACTGGTCGCATCAGCCGAGTCCGCCCAAGTCGAACACGATGCCCATTCGCGAGGTCCTCTCGACCCAGAACGCGGGGTGCGCCTACAACTGCGGATGGTGCGGCGGATCCCGCGAAGCGTTTCGCCGGATCAATAAGCGCACGAGGGCGATGGCGCGAAAGAGCCCCGAAGAGATTGCGTTTGAGCTGAACAGTCTCAAGCCATTCACCGAGAAAGACGGATACCACTTCTATTCCGTCGGGTCGTATAACGAGCCGGCGAGCGGCATGCACCGCTTCCTTGATTTCGTCGAAGACACGCCGTTGCGTTCGATCAGCTACGAGCAGTATCACCTGACGCCGGACGACATTCTGAAGCGCATGGCGAAGTCAAACAAGCGAACCATCATCACGTTGTCGCCGGAGAGCCACGATCCGCGCGTAGCCAAACTGGCGGGGCGGGGCGTCTACACGAACGAGGAAATGGAAGACTGGTGTCAGAAAGCCCTGGACCTCGGCATCTATCACAGTGACATCTGGTACTTCATCGGGATGCCCGAGCAGG
>JADLCA010000202.1 GCA_020847495.1 Candidatus Hydrogenedentota bacterium
AAGGCGTAGAACACGCCCGCGCCGATTGCCGCCACCCACGCCTGTTTGCGCACGGCCCGCTCGAACAGAAAGAACGTCATCAGCGTGAACGGCATGAACAGCATGTCGATGCTGGTAGCCGTGAACGCAACGATGCCCGGCGATACCGCGAAAAGCGCACAGGCCACGAGGCCCATGCGAGGCCCACCAATCTCGCGCGCCCACAGGTAGCAGGGAATGAAGAGCAGCGTGGCGCCGAACATCGTCGCCAGCGAGAGCGCCAGCGCACCCATACCCACCGCATACGAAAGCAACCAGAGCAGCACCGTGGGACCCGGCGGGTGCACGCGCCCATGGTGGGACAGACTGGGATGCAGGTTCGTGAAGTGGCCGATGAAGCCGCGCAGGCTGTCGCCTTTGCCGATATCGCTGATGTACTCCTGGTCGAGACGCAAGTAGGCCTTGGTGATGCCGTAGACCCCGCCCCGCAGCTCCGCCACGGCACCGGAGAACAGGAATAGAAATATCATGGCGCCGGCAAGCGCCAGACACAGGAAGAGAGGTGTCGGCTTCGCATCGTTCACGCGAAGTCTGCGGAAAGACAGCAGCGTGGCAAAGAGCGCGAATTCCGCGATGAGCAGCGGGATAGCATCGCTTAACATCACGCTTGTAGCGATCAGCGCGGCCCGCGCCCAGGAACGCTCGTCTCCACCCGTTCCGGCGAAATGGACCTCGGCCACAAACAGCATCGGTGCGAGGAGACTCAGCACGAGGGCGGCGATCCAGGTCGAGTTCATATCCCACCGCCCATGAAGCGCGCGCCGCATGAGCAGCGCGGGGATTGCAATGAAGGGTGCGACCGCGATCCATGCGGTCCAGGCGGTGTGCAGGGGCTTCAGGTAGGCGTAAAACGGCGTGGCATGTCCCGCGATGGCCTGGAGTCTCAGGATATGGAGAACGGCCACGCCCGCGAGAAATGCCGCGGTCCACAGCGTGAACTCGCCCAACATGCGTGACGCGCCGGAGTCCTTTTCCCCCGTGCTGTCCGTGGAGACGCTTGGTGTCTGCCTGTCGAGCATGCCCGGCATTCTGTCGCAGCCGCACGCGCAGGTCAACACTGCGGCTTTTCCAGAATGGACCACGAGAACACGGGGAAGCGAGGACTCGTATTCGCTGGTGCACATCATAGGCATCGATGCGGGCGATACCGAGTCACGGGTGTGGGGCCGGCGCCCCCGCCGGTCGTCTTCCTGGGATCTTGCGAGGCCACTTTCGTCCCCCGATGACCGCCGAGGGCGGCGGTTCCACACCGGCAACTGCCGCTCATGGAGTGTGGAGGATTGCCTCTGCTTTGACCGAGCAGGCTTGCCCGCAGCATGGCGATTGTACCCCAGCCAAGACACAGGCGAGGGCGCCTGTGCCACACGTTTCTCTCTTATCCTTTGCTTGTCTTGGACTCTTGAGGCCTTCGCGCACACCAAGTCTGGGAAGAAAGGAAGAACTCCTACAGGCACAGCAAGCGCGTGTGGTACAGGCGCCCTCGCCTGTGTCTTCATTGGGTACCAATCAGACCGCTCCATCCGATCCGTCAGATGTCTTTCCCTCGTATTCCCCGGTTCCCCGTGGCCATGTCTCCTCTTCCTGCTTGTGAGAAGTTGAACCACGACTCTCCGTCATGGCGAAATGGTGGTGTCTTCACCTGAGCAAGGAGCCCCGAATGTCGCAGGCCTATCGCGTCACCGCGCAGTACTACCAGCACTTCGATGCGGATTTCACCCGGGACGTGCCCGAGGAGGGGTTCGGGGGCTGGAAGAAAGCCACCGTCGAAATCGCCGCCGATCACACCGCCGTGGCCGTCATGCACGCGTGGGACTGCGGCACGGAAGAGAAGTTCCCGGGTTGGCACCGCGCCGTGCCCTATATCCCCCGCGCGGCCGAGATTTGCTGGCGCATCTTTCCGGAACTGCTGGCCGCTGTGCGGCGTTCGCACATGCAGCTCTTCCACATCGTGGGCGGCGGCGACTACTATAAGACCCTTCCCGGGTACCTGCGCACGAAGGAACTGGCCGGACCCAATCCGAAACCGGCCGAGGCAATACCATCCGATCGCGCGCGCGACCACTTGCTGACCTTCAAGCAGGAGCACGTACATCCCGGCGTGCATAACGTCCCCGACATCGATCGCGGGTTTGCGCGCATTGATTTTGCCCCGGAAGCACGGCCCCTGGGCGACGAATCTATCGCGGAGAACAGTCACCAGCTGCTCGCGTTGTGCCGGAAACGCGAGATCAACCACCTCATCTACGCGGGCTTCGCCGTTGACGGGTGCTTGCTGGTCTCACCCGGGGGTATGGTGGACATGCAGCGCCACGGCGTGTTGTGTTCCATCATCCGCGACGCGACAACGGCCATCGAGTCCCGCGAAACTGCGCGGGCGCAGTTGGCCAAGGAAGTCGCGCTGTGGCGCGTGGCCTTGCTCTTCGGCTTTGTATTTGACTCCAAGGATCTTGTGCAGGCGTTGAACGCGGGTCCCTTCAATCCGGGGGCGGAGGAATAGTCCACCATGCGCAACGAGGACCTGACCGGCAAAGTCGCTGTGGTTACCGGCGCGAGCCGGAGCATCGGCAAGCACATCGCACGCGCGCTGCACGAAGCGGGCGCCACCGTGGCTGTCACAGGACGTAATCGTGACACGATTGCCGCGGCGGCACGCAGCATTGGGGCGCGCTGCAAGGCGTACGTGTGCGATCAGCGAGATGCCACCGCAATCCGGCGCATGGCCGATTCGGTCATCGCCGACCTCGGCGCGCCCGACATCCTGGTGAACAACGCCGGTACCTTCTTCAGCGCGCCGGTCGTGGATCTGCCCCTTGACCGCTGGAACGACGTGCTCGCCTGCAACCTGACCGGGGTGTTCCTGACGACCCAGGCCTTCCTGCCCGGCATGGTCGCGAAAAATCGCGGCGACGTCTTCATGATCAGTTCCATGAGCGGCAAGAAAGGGGATCCCGGTGCGGCGGCCTACGCCGCGAGCAAGTTTGGATTGCAGGGCTTCTCTCAGGCGCTCACCTACGAAGTCAGGAAGCACAACATCCGCGTCATGGTGCTGAACCCGAGCAGCGTGGATACCGGAGAGGATACGGGCCACGCGCACGGCGCGGGCCTCCATCTGCATGCCGCGGATCTGGCGGCCACCATCGTGCACCTCGCATGCATGCCAGGCCGCACGCTCGTCCGCGACATGGACATCTGGGGCACCAACCCCTGACACCCTATTCTCAATCCTCGACGTTCCTCTGTGGCCTTCGCGCCTCCTCATTGAAGGATAGTCGCATTAACCCAAAAACGGCAGTTGAACCTCCATGTGGGTGAGGGGACAGACCCCGTGTTTCGCTCCGCAAAGCCTGCGCGAAAGACGAGGTCAGTCCCATTCAACTGCCGTTTTGGTTGAACCGGTGAACAATCTCCTCGTTTGTTGCGGCTATGCCGCGATGTGCGCTCCACATAAGAAACGCCCGGCGAGCCGGGCGTTCGTTGGGCACACAACTCAGCATCTATCTACGCCTTCAGTTTGTCCAGCAGCGCCTTGCAGCGCTTGATGCCTTCGAACTCGCTGAGGCGGTCGCCTTCGTACTCGATCCCAATGAACCCGTGGTAGCCGTGCTTGTCGACCACGTTCTCGATCAGACGCGGAAAATCGAGCACGGTCTCATCGCCCGTGGTGTCATCGAAGTCATAACACTTCGCGCTCACGGCCTTCGCGAACTTCATGAGCCGATTGATCCCGTCGTACTTGTCCACATCATCCGGGAAGTTCCCGAAGTCCGGCAACGTGCCGAAGCGCGGGTGATTCACTGCCGCCATCAACTGCTCGACCGCGCCGGGATACGAAGAAGGCCCGCCATGGTTTTCGATGATGACGTTGATGTTCTTGGAATCTCCGTAGTCGGCCAGCTTGCGGAACCCCGGCACGCTGCGATCGATGAAGGCTTTCAGTCCGGCCTCATCCTTCTCGACTCCCCTCGGCGCGCCCGCCCAGTTCATGCGGATCGAATGGCAGCCCAGATACTCCGCGGCGTCGATCCACTTCGAGTGCCGCGTGACCGCCTCATCACGCTGCGCCTGGTCCTCGCCCCCGATGTTGCCTTCGCCGTCGATCATGATGAGGAGAATCTTCACATTGTGCGCGGCAGCGTTCTTGGACAACTCGTCCAAATACGGCTTCATATTCGTGAATGATTCCTTCACCGGGTCCAGCATCTGGTTCACCAGTTCGATGCCGCCGATGTCCCACTCTTCGCGCGCGAGCTTCGGCATGTCGAGCATGGGTGTCTTGCCCTCGCCTTTGCCGATGGTCCGGTGCAAAGACCATCCCGCCAGCGAGATCTGATAGTCGCGAGCGGCCTGAACACGCGACAATCCCACGGACGCGGCGCCCAACGCGGCCACACCCATACCTGTTGCCTTGATAAACTCCCTGCGCGATGCATTCTTGTCCATGTTGTCATGCTCCTGCCGTGAGGTTGCCGGATTTTGATTGTTGTCGCAGCCTACGCGCCATCGCGCAGCCGCTCGAGAAGGCGTTTGCACGCCATGATTCCATCCGCTTCACTGAGACGCTCGCCGCCGTATTCGATGCCGATATAGTCGCGATAGCCGTGCTTGTCAACGGCGATTTCGATAAGCCGTTCAAAATCCATCGTGGACTCGAGGCCGCTCTGCTCGTCGAAGTCCATGCACTTCGCGCTGACGGACTTCGCGAAGTTCATCAAGAGATCCGTGGCGAGATAGATATCCACGTCTTCCGGGTAATTGCCAAAATCGGGCAGCGTGCCGAAACGTGGATGATCGACCGCGAGAACCAATGGCACCACCGCTTCCGGATAGGAAGACGGTCCGCCATGATTCTCAAGCAGCACGTTTACGTTCTTCGTGTCGCCATAGTCACAGAGTGTCCGCAGCGGGAGCACCGACCGCTCGATCATGGCGCGGCAGACCCGGGGCTTCTTCGCGGCATCTGGATCCGTGCCACGCCAATTGAGGCGGATCGAATGACACCCGAAGTCGGCGGCGATATCGACCCACTTCTTGTGACGCGCCACGGCATCGCGCTGTTCGGGGAGGTTTTCGGCCGCAATGTCGCCTTCATCATCGACCATGATCAGCAGCAATCGAACGTCATTGTCGGATGCGTTCTTGCCGAGTCGATCCAGATAGGACGATTCCGTGGATGCCAGCATGGTGTTGACCAA
>JADLCA010000203.1 GCA_020847495.1 Candidatus Hydrogenedentota bacterium
CGCCTCGCTCGCCGAGCGCGGCGGCACAGCGCGGCGGAAACGAAGGTGACGTGACCTTGTGCAGTCGCTGTGCGAGGTTGAAGTCTTGTGCTCGCGCGCTCGGCGAGCGGGCGAGTACTCAATGGCGCTTCGCGCTTCGTTTGGGGATCGCTTGCGGGTTCGGGTGACGGCGTGTGCTGTGGAATTGGCTAGGCATGGGCTGGGCACGAGGGTTGTGGCGGCTCGACGCAGGCAAGCCTGCTTGGTGAAAGCGGCGGCAAGCCACCGCACTCCATAAGGTGCGTTTCGGCGTGCTTGCGCACTTGCAATGCTGCAATCACCGGGCATCGTTTCGTTCCCCTGCGTGTTTCCAATGCTGCAATCACCGGGCATCGTTTCGTTTCCCTTCGTATGAGTCGAGCAGGGCCTTGATCTCGGCGATGTCGCCGGGGCTGACGGCGCCGGACTCCAGGGCGGCGAGCATGAACTGGCTGGCGCTTTGGTCGAAGACGTCGTTCAGGGTCTGGGTGACGAGGCGGCCGAGGACAGCGTCGCGCGCGACGCAGGCGCGATACTGGTGCGGCCAGGTGGATTCGTCGCGTTTGACGAGGCGCTTGCCCATCATGATTTCGAGGAGCTTCATGGTCGTGGTGACCACGCGGGGCTTCTGTGCACCCGCGTTGAGTTGCTCGTGGATGGCCTTGGCGGTGGCGGTCCCACGCTCCCACAGGATTTTGAGGATGCGCAGTTCGGTGTCGGACGGTAGCGGGCGCGTGGCGCGAGGTTTCATGATGGCGCTCCGGGTTTCGAAAGGCTTCGAGAACATAATATTCGAAGTGGCTCGAAAATGCAAGGAGGTGGGAGTAATAGGAAGAATCGGACGGATAGGACCGATCGGACCGATCGGACGGGTGGAGCAAGCGCTTTGCGCTTGCTGTGGGGGGGACCCGGGGGTCGTGGGTTGCGTAAAGCCCGGCGCAGGTACCCTGCAATCCCGAGTCTTGTGCTCGCGCGCTCGGCGAGCGGGCGAGTACTGAAGAGAGCGCACTGCGTGCCTTCGCTGAAGATGGCTGGTTAAGTTATTGTTGCTGAATTGCTTCCAGCTCTTGCCAGCGGTGGTAGAGGTGGTCGACGGTGGCGCGGGCCTGTTCCAGGTTGGCGTGGGCTTCCTGGGCGGCCTTGTAGTCGCGCTGGTAGAGCGTGGGGTCGTTGACGAGGGTTTCCAGGCGGTCGACCTCGGCTTCGGCGGCGTGGATGGCGTCTTCCATGCCTTCGAGTTCTTTGCGCTCTTTCCAGGAGAGGCGGCGGGGTTTGGCGCCGGGTGCGGGGGCAGGTTTCTCCGCCTTCGGAGGAGGCGATGGTTTGGCCGCGGGCTCCGGCGCGGCCTCGGCCTGGCGCTCTTTATAGATGAGGTAGTCGTCGTAGTTGCCGGTGATGAACACCACCTCGCCGTCGCCTTCGAACACGAAGAGGTGGGTGCAGACCCGGTTGAGGAAATAGCGGTCGTGGCTGACGATGAGGGCGCAGCCGTCGAACGCGAGGATTGACTCTTCGAGCACGCGCAGCGTTGCGAGGTCGAGGTCGTTGGTGGGTTCGTCGAAGACCAGGAAGTTGCCGCCCTTGAGGAGTTTCTTGGCGATGTCGAGCCGGTTGCGTTCGCCGCCGCTGAGGTTCTTCATCGGGCCCATGATAGCGGCCCGGTCGAAGAGGAAGGCCTCGAGATACGCCGGCACGTGGACGCGGCGGCCGTTGACGTCCAACTCGCGCACGCCGTTGGATACGTGTTTGAGGATGGAGTTCTCCGGGTTGATCTCCTCGTGGCTCTGGTCGACGTAGAGGAACTGCGTGTTCTCTCCGTGGATGATGTGTCCGCGATCGGCGGGCTCGTCGCCCATGAGGACACGCAGCAGCGTGGTCTTGCCGCTGCCGTTGGGGCCGATGAGGCCGACGCGCATGTCTTTTTGCATGATGAGCGAGAGGTCGCGGAAGAGGAGCCTCTCCCCCATCTTCTTCCACAGCTTTTGCGCCTCGAGAATCTGTTTGCCGAGGCGCTGCGGCTGGGGAATCTCGAAGGAAAATGCGCGATGCTGCTCGGGCGGGCCCTGCTCTTCGAGTTCGTAATAACGGTCGATGCGGGCTTTCTGCTTGGTGCTGCGCGCCTTGGGTCCGCGCCGGAGCCAGACCAGCTCACGCCGCATGGTTGACAGGCGATTGGACTCGGAGCGGGCTTCGTGTTCCTCGCGCATGGCCTTCAGTTCGAGAAAACGCTCGTAGTTGCCCTCGTAGCCGATCAGCGTGCCGTGTTCCAGTTCGACGATTCGGTTGACGACGCGGTCGAGGAAATAGCGATCATGCGTGACCAGCACGCAACTGCCTTCGTAGCGCGAGAGGAAGTCCTCCATCCAGCGGACGCTCGGCACGTCGATGTGATTGGTAGGCTCGTCGAGAAAGAGCACGTCCGGATGGCGGACCAAGTTTGCGGCGAGGTCCACGCGGCGCAATTCTCCACCAGACAGCGAGGACAGGACCCGATCGTGTGGTGGGAGGTTGAGCGCCACTGTGACGCGCTTGATGTCTTCGTCCAGGTGCCAGGCGTCGGCGAGTTCGACTTCGTGCTGGAGAAACGCCAGTTCCTCTGTGAGCCGGTCGTGGGCCGGGTCGTCGTGGGCCAGGGAGGCCATGCGCGCGGAGAGCGCATTGTAGCGGTCGAGTAGGTCGCGCACATCGCGGGCCGCGCCTTCAAGGACCTTTCCGATAGTGAGACCGGGGTCAAGTCGGCACTGCTGGTCGAGGAGGTGAACGCGCAAGCCTTGGCGGCGTGTAACAAGGCCCGCGTCCGGCTGGTCCTGTCCGGCCATGATCTTGAGGAGTGTGGACTTACCGGAGCCATTGCGGCCGATCAGGCCGATCCGGTCCCCCTCGTGGACGGTCAGGGAGATGTCGCGGATGACGGGTTGGGCCCCGAAACTGCGGACGATGTTCTGGACACTCAGAATGGCTTGTGGGGTGATCATAAGGCTCTGCTGTGGATGAATTATCGCGACAAGTGCGTACAGTATAACGAAGAGACCGGTGACTACAACTGGGTCCGTTCAACGTGCTCTTCCAGAATCCCCTTGCGTCCCGGCGCGGACATGTTGACTCTGCGCGCCCTCAATCCGCATACTGACCTTAGGCCAACCGTCAGATACTCACTGTTATCAAAGAGGAACCATGGAATCCCTTACGCCCGGTCAGCGCGAGCAGTTGCGGAGTCTTGCGCATCACCTTAAACCACTGGTATTTGTGGGACACCAGGGGGTGACGGACGCCCTCATCGCGGCGGTGGACGAGAATCTGACCGCTCATGAGTTGATCAAGGTGAAGTTTAACGACCACAAAGATGAGAAGCGGGCACTGTCCGCAGAGATTGTGGAGCGCAGCGAAAGCGCGATGGTAGGTATTCTTGGCAATGTGCTGACCCTATATCGTCCGCATCCTCAGGAAGAAAGACGAAGAATCCACTTGTAACTTGCTTCGAGGCTGGACAGGATTGCGTTTAGCAAGCCAGAAGTGTATAATTCAAATGGACTTGCAATCACAAGGAGAGCAACGGATTATGTCTGGAAAACGTGTTGTCGCCACGGTGCTGCTCTGCTTCGTTTTGGTGTGCCTGCTTTCGGCCTTCGTACAACCTGCACATGCCCAGAGCGGCGACCAGAATCTGGCCGAGAAGAAGGGCATCGAAGGTCTGTTCAAGGGCAAGAGCGTCGCCAAAGACGACCCGAGACTTGCCACGCCGCTGCAGAAGTATGCGGGGTGGGGGTCCTTCGTGGTCATGATCATCGTGGTCAAGTACCTGTAGACCGGCACATTTCTACTGTGAATCGGGGAGGGGGATCCTGCATCCGCAGGAGACCCCGTAATGTTTTCGATGGGGTTGGGAAGCCACGGTGGAAAATGCCATCCTCTTGCTAGACGATGAGCCGAGCATTCTCGGAGTGATGCAGGCCCATCTGACGGAGCAGGGTTATCCTGTGACGTCGGAAACGTCACCCCATCGGGCCTTAAGCATGCTCAAGGCGCAGCCCTTCGCCCTCCTCATCACCGACCTCCGAATGCCCGAGATGCATGGCATGGAAGTCGTCCGCCTTGCCAAGTTGGCGGACCCTGACCTGGCTATCGTGGTGGTGACCGCCATGCAGGAAGTGGGCAACGCAATCGATGCCATGCGCACGGGCGCGGACGACTACGTCGTCAAGCCGTTCAACCTCAGTGAAATCGGCATCGCGGCGAGGCGGGCGCTCGAGAAGCGTACTCTGGTCATCCAGAATCGTTTGTACCAGGAGAATCTGGAACAGCGGATCGAGGAGGCGGCGTCGCACCTCGCCACCCTCAATGCCGAGCTGATGGCGACGAAGCTGCATCTTGAAAGCCTGTTGCACAGCACCGTTGACGCCATTGTCGAGACGAACCCGGATAACCGGATTGAGTTCATCAACGATGGCGCCCTGCGCATGTTGGGTTATCGGTTGGAGGAACTCACCAGCGTGCCGGCCGCGCAACTCTATGCGGGAGGGGACGAGGAGGTTGGGTTCATCCGCCGGAAACTGGAAGAGAGCGCGACTGTGCAGGATTATGAAACGGAACTGGTGCGCAAGAACGGCAGCACCGTGCCCGTGAATGTATCGTTCTCCGCGGTAACGGCCGCGGACGCCGAGGTGCGGTCCATCCTCGCGATCTGCAAGGACATCACCCGGCAAAAACAATTGGAGCAGGAACTCAAGGAGTTGTCCGTGAAGGACAACCTCACCGGGCTCTACAACCAGCGCTCTTTCTACGACCGCCTCCAGGACGAAATCGACCGCGCGCGCCGTCAGAAGCATCCGCTGTCGATGATGCTGTTCGACATCGACCAGTTCAAGAGCTACAACGACGGGAAAGGGCACCTCGAAGGCGACCGCGTCTTGCAGACCGTGGGCCAGGTGGTCATGCAGAGCACGCGCGAACACGTCGACCTGGGCTTCCGCTACGGGGGAGACGAGTTCACCGTGATTTTGCCCGAGGCCGGCGAGGAACAGGCCCTCCGCATCGCAGAGCGCATTCGAAGTGGTTTTGTCGACAAAGGCTTCGAGCAACTTACCCTGAGCATGGGCCTGATGACCTATCAACAGCAGCTCAGTTTGAAATCGTTCATCCATCTCACAGACGCGATGATGTATCAAGCGAAACGGGCGGGTGGAAACCGCATTTGCGTGTATCACCCGGACGAAGACCAGGACGTGGTTCTGGAAGAGGCAAAGGAAGACCAGCGAGCATGAAGTTCGGCATCTGCAACGAGATATTCAAGGAATGGGAAGACATCGAGCGGACGATTCAGTTTGTCAAGAAGACGGGCTATGACGGGTTGGAGATCGCCCCGTTTACCCTGTCGAAATATGTCACGGACATTCCAGACAGCACCCGCAAGAACATCGTCAAATACGCCCGCGAGGCGGACCTCGATATCCTTGGAATCCACTGGGTTCTCGTCGGGCCGGACGGCATGTATCTGACCCATCCCGACAAGGCGGTTCGCGACCGGACTTCACAGTATCTCGTCGACCTCGCGCATTTCTGCGGGGACGTCGGCGGCAAAGTGATGATCTTCGGATCGCCCAAGCAGCGGAATATCATGGAGGGCGTGACCTACCAGCAAGCCTTCGACTACGCGGTTGAAGTTTTCGAGAAGGCCCTGCCCACCTTTGAGGAACGCGGCGTCACGATCTGCATGGAACCGCTCGCGCCGGCGGAGACGAACTTCTGCAAGTCGGCCGCGGAAACCGTCACGCTGATCGAACGCATCGCGCACCCGAACTTCCGGCTGCTGCTCGACACCAAGGCCATGACCGACGAACCCGAAGGCCGTCCGGCCACAATCCGCAAGCACGCCAAGCACCTCGCCCACTACCATGCCAACGACGCCAACTTGGAAGGACCCGGCTTCGGCGAGGTGGATTTTGCGCCAATCTTCCAAGCGCTGAAAGACGTTGATTATCAGGGCTACGCATCCGTCGAGGTGTTCATATTCGACCCCGGCCCCGAAGCCATCGCGGAAAAGAGCCTGCGCTACATGCGCCAGTTCATCTGAGTGCCCGGGCGTCCGATTCCTGTCATGGATGGCAAGACACGGCCTCGGGTGTGTCTTGCTACCACATCCAAGAATCTACCGGCGTCAAGCACCCGCCTCCGCCGGAGTAATTGACGGAGCGGCTCATAGGCCAAGTCATCTTGACGGGCGCGGGCGTGCCAGCAAATAAGGTCCCACCCGCGCCCTTTCTCGTGACTACGGGGTCTGCTGCGGGGTGTACTCCAGCTTGTCCAAGTCGTAGCCTCGAGCCTCAAGATCGGCGAGGATTTCGTCCAGGACCTGCTGATCCATACTGGGAGTCCTGCTCAGGATGAAGAGGCTGCGCTTCGTGGAATCGGACACGACGGCATACGTGTAGTCCTCTTCGTCGAGGGCGATAATCCAGTACTCACCTTCAAAAAGCCCTCCCAGTGGAAAATCGAAACGGACGGCCAGTTTGGCGTTGGAATCTTCATCCACGATGCGAGCCGTTCCTTCGATGGTGCTCTCCTCCCCGTCGAAGTCTCCTTCAAGTCCCCGGTTGAACACGGCAACCGTGCCGTCCTCGTTCAGGGAGTACTGCGCGGTGATTGCGACCAGACCACGGCTGAAGAACTGCGGATAGGCGGCGATCTGGTACCAGAGTCCGGTGTAGCGCTCCAGGTCGACAAAGGAAACAGTCTGAGGCGGCAATGGACACCCCATGAGGAAGATGGGCGAAAACAGCGTGGCAAGAACAAGTCCCAAGTGAGTCAGGCGAAAACGTGCGGTCATCATTCAACTCCTGTTCAAACGTATCGCGTATATCTGGTGCCGGGCAGCGGCCCGCCCAGTCTGGACCCATGTATTCTTCCTGGCCACGAATCCAAGTCCTCGATACGAAGTGGATACCCCGGGGTCCTATTACTTGGCGGTATCGCCAAGTAAAGAAATTCCAGACACTAATTGCATAAATCCTTATTTTTGAATTATTTAAGACCGATTTTCATCCCTATTGACAAGAGTCTGCTTTTTCGGCAAAATAGACTGCAAGCGATTGCAGCAATCGATTGCCCCAATCGCTTGTACGCATACCGGAATAAGGCCCAGCTCAGAATGAGTCGAAAGCGCAGCACACTTCGGGACGTCGCTCAGAAAGCCGGTGTTACGGTTTCTACCGTCTCGCGCCTCCTCAACAACAAGCCATTGACCGTTCCCGTGACTGACACCACCCGGCAGAGGGTTCTAGAAGCCGCCAAATCTCTGGAGTACACGCCAAATCGGCTCGCACGGGGACTCGTCGCCGCCAAGACTCACATTCTGGGGATGAGTTTCCCCATCACGTCCCCACTGAATCGCATCGACCACAGGGACGTCACGTACATCAATTTGGGGATGTTGATTTCGGGCGTTCAGAACGTGTTGCAGGCGCGGGGCTACGAACTCCACATCTTCAACCGAATCGAGCACAACCAGCACCCCGATGCCCCGATACGGCGGATGAACTACGATTTCATTGACGGTCTCATCTACGTGGAGCCGAATCCCTGCTACCCCTATTACGAAGACGTCGCCGAAGCGGGGCTTCCCATGGTGATGTTGGGCCAGACACGGATCCGTCACACCGTTCATACGGTGTGCGCCGAGGATCGGGTAGAGATGCGTAAGCTGGTTGGGGCCCTCATTCGCCAGGGGCGCCGTCGCATCGCTTACGTCCTCAACGTAATGAATGAACCTCCGATGGACGTCATTGAGCGCATGGAGGGGTACAGCCTTGCCCACAAGGACGCGGGGATTCCCGTAGACCCCATTCTGCTCCGGCGCGAACGCGCCTCCGAAGTCCCTTTGGCGGTCACGCTGGACGCACTTCTGACGCTGCGTCCCGCGGTGGACGCCCTCATCATCGGACGCACGGAAATTGGCGAGGATACCCTCAAGCACCTTCTGGCTTCGGGCGTCCGTGTGCCGGAAGACATGGAAGTTGTCGTCATTGGCGATGATCGCTTCTTTGAGGCAACCCGGCCACGTCTCAGCGCCATGAGACTTGGGTACCTGGAAAGAGGGATGGCAGCGGCTCGACTTCTTCTCGATGCCTTGGAGGGAGGGGCCGAGGACGCTTTGCATATGCCGGTGCACTGGACGTTCATTGAGCGGGATTCGTGTGCGCTGCGGGACGCCATCCAGCCCGCGGATGACGTCGCCAGTAACGCGCATGTTCAAGAGGGCCGAATTACATCTCAATAGAGGTATGGATCTACTGACTGAAGGGAGGTGATGCACAGGCGCCAGATGAGGATCCGTTAGAATGGCGGGAGGCAGTGAGGGACGGTAGCCTCCTATGAGGAAGCGGCGGAGTGGCTTCCAACCAATCCCACTTCGCAGCTCGCGCAGATGACTTAGGTCTTATTAAATGGGATAGGC
>JADLCA010000204.1 GCA_020847495.1 Candidatus Hydrogenedentota bacterium
AACCGCGCATCCGCCCAGTTGGCCTGATCGTGAGAGGCGCCATCTTCCGTGGCGTCCACTTTGAGAGTAATGCGGTCCGTGCTTTCCGGCACGTTCACATCCACCGCAACAGGTTCCTCGCCGCCATGAACGGTGGGCGTGCGAAAGACTTCGGCGCCCGCAATCTCGACAGAGAATTGGACGCTGCCGCGAGTTCCCTGTGTGTCGTGGTTGTTGTCGATACCCACCGAGGCCATGAAACGCGCCGCGTCCTTGGGCACTTTCACGGAGATCTCACTGGTCGCGTGCGTCCCCAAACCATGCTCAAAGGACTTCGTGCCGATCATGAGTGGGGTTTCGATGCACGATTCGTTGAAGCGCAGCACGCTGTGGTCTTGACGCAGGACTTCGAGTTCGACGCGCGGCGCCGCGCCTTCGCGCATCACGCCGCGAAACGAGCTGGCCGCCCAGTCCCGCATTTCGCCCACTTCGGCCGGGGACGCCATGATCGCGTCCTCGTACTCGGCAACAGGCAGGGGCGCGTCCGACCAGGGCGCAGAAGCATCCTCGCCGTACGCGACAGCGCACAACACGGCACAGACTACCCCGCAGAACAGTCGATTCATGGTCCCACCTCGTGATGTGTTTGAACCGAAGAAGATCTTATCCATAGATTTCACAGATTTTCACAGATTCAAGATGAAGACACGAACGCAACGATCGATGTCACATGCCCAAAAGCAGTTCTTCACCCCGTGTTCCCCGTGTCCCCGTGGTGAAATTCCTTCTCTTCTGATCTGACCACGGGGTCACAGGGAACACGGGGACAATGCGAATACCTTGCGTGGTCATATCTGTCCTATTTCATCTCCCACACGGCATCGTACATGGCCACGAGATTCTCCGCGGGCACGTTGGCGAGGATGTTGTGAACTTGCTGGAACACGAATCCGCCGCCGGGACGCAGCGCGCGCACTTGCTCCTGCACGTGGCGCCGGACTTCTTCCGGTGTGCTCAGGGGCAGAATCCGCTGCGTATCGCAGCCGCCGCCCCAGAAGGTCATGTCCTTCCCGAAATCACGCTTCAGACTCGTGGCGTCCATACCTGTGCACGAAATCTGCACGGGATTGATTGCGTCCAGTCCAGCGTCGATAAGATCGGGCAACAGTTCGCGCACGCCGCCGCAGCAGTGCAGCATGATCTTCACATCGGCCAGTTCTTTGGCGCGTTTCCACATGGCCTGATGGCATGGCTTGAAGTACTCGCGGTACATCTCGGGCGAGATTTGCGGGCCGGCCTGCGAGCCGAGGTCGTCGCCAAACAAGATGATGTCGATGGAATCGCCGACGGCGCCGAGGAATCGGTCGAGGTTAGCGAGATGAAGCTCCAGGAGTTTGTCGAGGAATGCATGGACCTTGTCCGGGTCCTCCGCAAGCATCATGAGGAAGCCGTCGTTGCGCCAGAAGAACTGCCCCATCTCCAGCGTGTTCCCGCCGAAAAGCCCGATGATGGCGCGGTCCGTGGAGGCGCGTAGCGCCTTGGCCCCCTCCGCGAGGCGTTGCAGGCCTTCCGGCCCGCTTGCCAAGGGCCCCGGGGGTGAAGCGACAGCACACCACATGCACTCATCCATTGCGGTGGGGATATCACCAAGGGCACCGTGTTCGAAGAAGGGATAGTAGGCCTGCTCGAAGTACCACGCGCCGTCCGGCATGGTCGCGATGACGCGTCCGCTCTTCGAACGGATGACCCAGCGATTTCCATTACGCTCCGGCAAGGCCCACACCGGCATTTTGCAGGGCGTACCGTCGGGCAGGGTCCAGTCTTCCCAATGGACATCCTCCAGCGCGAAGGCGCGTCCGAGCTCGATGGTGTCGATGTGAAGACGGTCGAGCACGTCGGCATCGACGATGGCGAGTTGCTGCACGGGATCGTACACGCGCACCGTTATGGGCGGCAGGCCGAGGGCCTCGCGCAGTTTGGGGTAGGCCATCGCGGCGATGCCCGACGAGCGATGGCCAGAAAGATCAACCGGCACACGGTCCGGTTCGCGATGGTTCAATGATGCGAGTACGCGTTCCCGCGAAGTCATATTGGGCTCCTATTCGTTTTCAAGCCTTCGGTACCACACGAAGTATAGAGCGATCGAAAGCCCGGCAACCAGAACACCCGCCGCGGCCGCCTCCGCATAGCGGTGCAGCACCAGGTAGACGGGCAGGAAATACATCGCGATTAACCAGGGGATGCCCACGGCTATTGTAAGCCAATCCATCCCCGCCGGGGCAGGCGCGGGACCCGCCTCGCGCGCAACCGGGCCCCAGAATCCCCAGGGCCGCACCTTGCGGTAGAACTCGATCAACGTGGCGCGGTCTGTCGGCTCCGTCACGAGCGTCGCGATCACGGAGACGCAAAGCACTCCGAGGGCAATCGCAGGAAACGTCACGTACAAGGGCTGTGTGGAGATCTGCGGCGTCAAGGCCTGCACCAACGAGAGTGCCATCCCGGTCAAGGTACCGATCGCGTAGCCCCATCCATTCATGCGCCACCAGTACCAGCGCAGTACGTTGGGCAGAAGCACGCCCGCGCCCAGCGTGCCCATGATCCACGTGAACATCTGGTTGATGGAACTGCTGGCGAAGCCGACCAGCACGCCCAGCACGATGAGCAGCGCAGACGAAGCATAGCTCGCCACGATCAACTGGCGTTGCGTGGCGGACGGATGCAGGTACTTCTGGTAGATGTCCTTCACGATGTAGCTCGCGCCGCCGTTCACGGTGGAGTTGAAGGTTGCCAGGAAACCCGACAGCAGCGCCGCGAGCACCACGCCGCGTACGCCGGCCGGCAACATGTTCTGAATCACGGCCGGCAGCACCGTCTCGGGATCGCCCTGTTCCGCGAGACCCACGATGCCCATGACCGCCAACGCCATCGCCATCGGCCACCGCACCGTGTGGATCACGCCCCAGAGCGCGCCGAGCTTGGCGGCTTCGCGCGGGTTCTTCGCGGCGAGGAAGCGCTGGAAGTCGTAGAGCTGCTCCGGCCCCGAAAGGGACAGCAGCATGCCCTTGGCCACCCACACGAGGAGCAGCGCGCCGAACAGTTCATACTCCGTTCCGCTCAGATAGTCGAAACGCCACTGCGGCGCAATACTGCCCCATTCGGCGGGCACCTTGGCCTGCAAGGCCTCGGGTGTCACCTGCGAAAACCCGAGCCAGGCGATGAGGATAGCCCCCAAGGTCAGCACAATGGTCTGGAAGATCTCGACGAGGACCACGCCGTGAAAGCCACCGGCCACCACGTAGACGCCCGTGATGCCGAGGATCAGGGCCGCGCAGGTGTGCTCGTTGAAGGGAAGAAACACCGCGCCGAACTTGCCCATGCCCGTCGCCCCATAGGCGAGAAACGCGGTGATCGTGAGCACAGCGTAGAGCGTGTAGGAGGCCCGCGCGAGTTCTCCGGCCTTGCCCGACCCGAATCGCGTTTCCATCCATTCCGCGCCGGTCATCACGCCCGAGCGCCGGATCCACTTGCCCATGTAGGCCATGTAGAACACCGGGATGATGAATCCCCAGATCCACTGTACCCAGAATCCCTTCAACCCCATCACGACGAAGAGACTGACGATCCACATGGTGCCGGTAATGTCGAAATAGGAGGAACTCCCGGACATGGCCAGGGCCCACCACGGCAACTGCCGCTCGCCCAGGAAGTAGCTGCCGATGTTTCGCGCGGCCTTGCGCTTGACCATCGTGCCGAGGGTGATGACGAGCGCCAGATAGATGATGACGACTACAATATCGATTGCACCCAACCGAATGGACATCAAGAAACTCCCCCCGCGTTCGTTTCTGCCAACCCCCTCGCACATGCACGATGTGCCCGCCGCCGCCAAGCGGCATACGCACCACTATCCCTTGTTCCGGCGGGGTGGTTCAAGTGGCAGGGGGGATTATAGAATCAACTCATCCGCAGGTTTTGGAGTGCGGAGGCTTGCCGCTGCTTTTCTTCAGGGCAACCGCGAAGGACCTCATTTCTACTGTCCCCAGGGCAGTGCCATTAGCAGCACGTCTTCAGCACAATTGCGCAGGCAAGCCTGCTCAGTCAAAGCAGCGGCAAGCCGCCCCACTCCAATGCGCGCCGGAAGCGCGCGTTAGTGTGCTGCTGCGGAGCGGGGCTTCTGGTTGGATTCTGCCGTGACTGGCCTTCGCGGGGCGGTTAGAATGGCTTCCAGTCTCGATGTTCGAGCAGGGAGGCGAACCGACAGGAGAATCCCTGATGGACCGCAGGACCTTCATGGGGCTGGTGGCGGCGGGCGGGGGATGGGCGCTCGCGGGCCGTGCGTTTAGCGCCGAATCCGCGGCACCCGAACCCGCGGGCGACGCGCCCTACAGCTTCGACGGGCTCTTTCCAGCGCTGCCTCCCGTGCGTCAGATCGTGGCTTGTCCGCTTGCCGCGGATCTTCCTTGGGATGTCGTCACGGCGCTCACCTGTTTCCAGGGGCTGGTCAACCGTGAAGATCCGCGCATCTATCTAATTGGAGAAGAAAACGACCGGTATTGGCTTGACCATTACCAATCGCGCTATGGATTGACGGTGACTTTGCTGGAGGATCCCTTCCAGTTATTCACTCGTTTCCCGGATATGTGCGGTGGCTACATACTTTGCGATGATGCCCTTCCGGACACCGTCAACATCGCCATGCTCCAGGGCAGCCTCTCGGATTGCATCCCCGCGACGCCGCGTATGGCCACTCGGCTTCAGGCACTGGGATTGGCGCAGGTCGATGATCTCACCGGACGCTGGACCAACCGGCGCGAGGCCTACGCGTGGGCGCTCGACAATCTGTTTGCGAACGCGAACCAGCGCCTCATCGGAGGCGCGTGTGTGGATTACCCAAGCTGGACCGCGTCCGGCGTGTACATGCGCGACTTCCTGGTGGCGCACCGGGTGTTTACGTGCGATCTCTCAGCCAGCAGGCGAGATCGCGAGGAGTACGCACTCTCTGAACGGGTCTTCGCAGCCGCACAGGCGCCGGGCTGTGCACTCGGTTGGCGCTGCATCTGCTGTAACGAGCACGAATACGTGGCGCTGGCGGCGCGGCACGGCCACAGCGTGCTGTGCGCGCTGAACTGCCGCAACCTCACGATTCATCAAGCTATCGAGAAACCTGCAAAGCCGCGCGTCCAACGGCAGTTACGGCTGGAGGACCTGCCGCCAACCAAGGCCAAGGTCTATATCACGTTCATGAACACCGACGGTGATGCGGTCTGGAGCATGTTGCAGCGCAATGCGAAGCGATTCGACGAGCCGGACCATGGCGCCTTGCCCTACAACTGGGGTGTGCTCCCCATCGCGACGGAGTTGATGCCTGGCGTGCTGGACCACCTCTACGAACTGAAAACGGAGAATGATTACTTCGTGGCGCCGACCTCCGGCGCACTCTACACGTATCCGTATCTGCACCCCAACGCGGCGGGATACCTGCGCGAGTCGCAACGCTATCTGCATGCGGCTGGTCTGCGTGTTTCGTATATCGCCAACTGGGATGACGACCACTGGTGGCAGGAAATCGACTTGCCGGACCTCGTGCCGCTTCTTCGTGAGACGCTGCCGGATTGTCTGGGGTTCATGCGCGGCATGGGCGCCTCGGCCTTTGAACGGGACTACCTCGGCGGCACGCCATACATCTACTGCGGTGAAGCGATCCATCGCGATTCGGACGTGTACCAGACATTGCGCGACTTCATCGACGCGAATCCCAACCGGCCCCTCTTCTGGTTCTGCCTTGTGAACCACAACGTCGCGCTCGCAACGATTCGTGAGGCGGTGAAACGCCTGCCGAAGCGAGAGGTGCGCGTGGTGCAGCTCGATGAGTTCTTCCTCCGAATCCGCGACGCGCACGACCGCGGGCTGTTCGGCGGCGGCACGCTCTATCCCGACAAGCGGGGCGTGATCGAGATCATGCGCAAGGAGGCGGTGGCCGCGTGGCCCGCCTTGATGAAGACCCTGAGCGAACACGCTGCGCGTGCCAGCGTGCCTGAAACTGCCTTCTTCAGCAACATCAACGATCCCATCCTTGCGCCCTTGGCCAAGCACCATTCCACACCGCCCGCGGATGTTGTTGCCTTCACGGCGATCTGGGATTCCATGGCCTTGACCCGGCTGGCGTTGGGCGTGCGCGGCATCTATGCAAACAACAAAGCGCGTGCAGTGCAGGACTTTGAGGCCGAGTTCGGCGATGTACCGGGCGCGGAACTTGTCGGCACGTTGTGGCAATGCTGGACCGCATGGAATGAGTACAAGCCGGATTACCCGGAGGCGGCGGACGCTGCGAAGCGCTTAACCGCTCTCGCCGACTCGCTGGCGTTGACCTTGCGCCTGGAGTGATCGTTCTTCCGCAAAATAACCTGGACGCCCGCATACAAGGGGGAGAGAATTCGACATGAAGGTCTCGCATGCACGAGCCGGACTGACTCTGGGGGTATTGGCTATGGTTCTTGGCGTTCCATTAACCGCGCATTCACAGGAACCGGTCGTGCCCGCGCTGCACGCTTTTCCATTGTCACAGGTTCGCCTGCTTGATGGGCGCTTCAAGGACGAGCAGGAACGCGACCGGGCCTACTTGCACGCGCTTGAACCGGATCGCCTCCTCTATTGCTTTCGGGTGAACGCGGGATTGCCCGCGCCCGGCGCTCCGTATGGCGGGTGGGAGGCGGCGGAGTCCGAAGTGCGCGGACACTTCGTGGGTCATTATCTGTCTGCCTGCGCACTCATGTACGCGTCCACCGGCGATGAGGAACTCAAAGCCTGTGCCGATGCGATGGTGTCCGAGTTCGCGAAATGCCAACAGGCACTGGGCGGCGAGTATCTGTCCGCGTATCCGGCGAGCTTCATCGACCGGGTCGAGGCAGGGCAGCCGGTCTGGGCGCCGTACTACGTCATCCACAAGATCATGGCCGGCCTCTATGATGTGCACGCGCTCTGCGGCAACGCCCAGGCACTCGACGTACTCGAGCGCATGGCGTCGTACTTTGGCAAACGCGTTGACGCCTTGCCGACCCACGTGTGGGACCGCGCGCTGCGCAACGAATTCGGCGGCATGTCCGAGGTGCTGCACAATCTGTACGCTATCACGCACAAGCCCGAGCATCTGAGGTTGGCCCATGCGTTCGATCAAGCGGAGATTCTCGGTCCGCTCGCGCTGGAGCATGACAATCTCGCGTATCTACATGGCAACACGCAGATTCCGAAAGTAATCGGCGCGGCGCGTCACTACGAACTCACCGGCGACACGCGCTATCGCGATCTGTCCGTTTACTTCTTGGAGCGCGTCGTCGGGACGCGCACCTACGCGACAGGCGGCAGCACGATGTACGAGCATTGGCCGGAACCCGGGAGGCTCGCCGCCACGCTCGGTCATCTCAATCATGAAACCTGCAAGACGCA
>JADLCA010000205.1 GCA_020847495.1 Candidatus Hydrogenedentota bacterium
ACGTACGGTTTCGGGACATCCCAGCGGTATCACGGTGGCTTGCGTGATGGATGCATAACTCCCCAGGCCCAGGATGGCCGCAAACGCCTGCGTCATGAAGATGCTGGACATGGAATGCAGCAACTGCGACGAGGTTTCCGTCAAGAAGGGCATGTAGAAGTACGACGGGAGCGTCGAAGTCATCGCGCGGAAACAGAGTGAGGCGTTGGGGTCGCTGGTTGCAAGGCCCGAGGCCTTGGCAATCCGCTCGCCATAGTCATCCGCGTCCTTCACCCACTGTAAGGCGTCGGACGGGCAGATGGCCAACGCCGGGTCGGTCCAGTATTCGGGATACAATTGTGGCCCGTCCGGCCCGAGCGAAGTCGTACCGATCGAAGACCACGCGACATTCGGAAACGCTGCGCCCGCACTCTCGTTCGCATACATCTTGAAGATGATGCCCCACTGTTTCAGGTTGTTCTGGCATGAAGCGCGGCGGGCGGCCTCGCGCGCCCGCGCCAGGGCAGGCAGTAGAATAGCCGCCAGGATTCCAATGATCGCAATCACAACAAGCAGTTCAATAAGCGTGAAGCCCCTTCGATACGAATAGGTCTGCATACTCCGTCCCTCCTCTGTCTGCTTTCACCCGCGCACCAGTGACTGCACCACTAGGCCGACGTCGAGCTTGTGTTGCAGCCGGTAAGTCCCACTCCCATGATCGGACCGCCTTCTATGTAGACGCACTGCACCGGAGCGTCTGGATTCGCGATACGATCCTTGAGCACCCTTGCACTTTCCGCACCCACCGTGATGGCGTCCTGCGCCACCGTTATCGCGCCCGGCACCGGCGGCTGTTCACCCGCCGGATGCATGTCATCCACCGAAGCGAACGCGATTTCATCCGGCGTTGAATACCCCAACGCAAGAGTCTCCCGGTACACCGCCTGCATGACCTTGTCGTGCATGCAGACGAAGGCCGTCGGCTTGTCGCGCAGCGCCATGACATCCCGGATAGTCACCCGGCTGTTGTCCCATATGGCATCAAGGTCCAGCACGAGGGCGTGGTCCACAGCCTCCCCGCCGTCGCCTGCGGCTTCGCACATCGCGCGCTCATAGCCCCGGTAGCGATCCAGCACACTCGAGACACTCGGCTTGTGCCCGGCAAAGGCAATCCGGCGGTGGCCTTTTTCGATGAGGGCCTTTGTGATGGCGTAGCTCATGGACTCATTTGACGACACAACGTAGTCGATGCTTTGCCCTTCGAAGTACCTATCGACTAGCGCAATGGGAAAGCGCCGCCGACGCAGACTGTCCAGGAAGGCCCGTGTCGTGGGTGTGTCATGCTCGAGCCAAGCCACCAGTCCGAGCACCCCGCTGTCCACGATGGACCGCATGGCCTTCACTTCGGACTCGTGGTCCGAGTAGAAGTTGTACGCAATGCTCGGCGTGGAAGCCTGGCCCATGTACGCGATGAACCCTTCCACCACGCGCCTTGCGTAACGGTTCTCAAACTTCGGGAACAGAATCACGACCGTATTGGCAAGCCCTGGCTGGGAAGCCGAAAAGGCCCCTTGCACCGGGGCAACATAGGTTCCGCTGCCCCTGCGGCGAACCACGTACCCCTCGACCTCAAGCTCACGCAGCGCCAGGCGAGTCCGGTGACGGCTCACGCCTAGTTGGCGGCCAAGTTCGTACTCTGACGGCACCCGCTCGCCCGCAGCGAGTTCGCCCTGCTCGATACGCGCGCGCAGCAAGGCCTTGATATCCTCGTAGACCGTCGTTTTCTTGGTGCCATCCGCCATGTGCACCTCGCCCAGTAGGCGTTCATATTATAATCAATCAATATACTTGTCAACCATTTTAAAACTATTCCAAAAGTTGGTGACCAAATAATTTGTGCCGCTCCTCCAATCATCTTCCTCTTCTGCGACGACGTAATTCGTAAAGTGTTGCAAAAACTAAGTGTTACAACTTGAGCGCCAGAGGCGCGTGCATCGCATCCTCGTGAAATCCGGGCACAGATAGGCCTAGCAGTTGGCGCGGATCAACACTGATTGGGAAGGTGGGGAGGTCCGCTCGAATCCTGAATTGCGGTGTGGGACCAAGAATGGCGGTCGAGTTTGGGCACGCCACGCATCAGCATGGCAAACCGTGAAGATAGCACCGGATGCTCAGTCGAACGGCATTCACCCAGCGCGGCGCCACCAAGGGGGTACGGGCGTCTCGCCCGTAATCCTAAAAACGGCAGTTGAATGGGACTGACCCCGTCTTTCGCGTAGGCTTTGCGTGCCGAGACTCATCGCTCTCGGCCGCGAAACATGGGGTCTGTCCCTTCACCCATGTAAGCGATTAGTTCTTGCAGGGCCGACCCTTCGTACGGCTGAACGCAGCGCTTTGCCGCCGCGCTCGGCGAGCGAGGCGGTACGGGGAGCGCCTTCGTCTTCGCCGGCTCTTCAAGGTGCGAGCGCGCGCGGCCCGACAGCCGGTTCGAATTCCAGCACGCCCCTCTTCATGTCCCGCTTGCGGGTTTCCTGCCGTGTCTCCAAGCCCTGTCCAGCAACAGCCCGCTATTCCACGACAAGCACATTGTGAATCGCCAAGCCGGAAACTTCCGCCGTCAGCGTGCCGTCCGCGTAAGACCACTCCAGGCCCGTTTCATCCGGGGCCATGTAGCAGCGAGCGGGTTTCTTGTCGAGAGGTAGTGTGACAGTGAACGGTCCGGCGTCCGGCACGTGCTCGACCATGTGCCGGTTTGGTGCGGTGTACCCGGACGCCGATCTATTTACGAATTGAATGAGCGTCTTGCCGTCCTTGCGGCGCGCGGACATTTCGATCCACCAGGGGCCATCCACGTGGCAGAGTCGCGGTGAGTTCAGCGCCGACATGCAGTCCCCGATGAATTGCCGCAGCCGCGGATAGTGGCCGCGATGGTATGCGCGGAACACTGGGCCGTGAATGGCGACCACCATACCGTCGCCCACCTTCATCCGCGTCGCGGCTGGTGTACCAATCTGGTTGAGTTCCGGTTCCTGCTGGCTCAACAGCGGCGAAAGCGCTTCCGCACCGTTCAATGTCACGCCCTGCCATGGGCCGCTGACTGTCACGCATCCATTGTCCGCAGGCACGTAGGCGGATGGGTGGGTTTGCCCTTCGACGGCGCTGACACCGGCAAGTTCCGCGAAGTCCTTGGACACGTTCGCGCCAGACATGACCAGTCTGCCGCCTTTGCGCACGTAGTCCGCAAGCGCGGACTTCATCGCATCCGGAAGTCCTTCCTGCTCCGCCACGACAACGGCGGGATACTCCTGCATGCGGGCCAGCAGGGTTTCCTCATTGAGAATATCAACCGAATAGCCGCTTTCGAGTAACGCATGCAACGCGCCTTCCATCGGCTGATTCGCCGACGCGAAATTGAACAGGGGATCGTTGTTGCGGTAGTAGAAACTCTCGCTGTGCAACAGCGCAACTTGCGGGAGCGTCTCCGTTTCGAAGCAGTATTCCTTCCGCTTGCGGCAGAAGTCCGCGACCCCCGCGAGGATGTCCTGATGCCACGCGGTGAGGCGTCCCGATCGCTGCGGCACGTTATAGATAAACACGGCGCCGCCTTGCGCCAGCGACACCGCGATCTCCTGAGAGAGATGGGGGACTGTCTTCATGGTCCAATTCTGGTCGCCGGTCTTGAGGAAGGCCCACGCCATCAGATTCCACGGCAGGCCCCGGCTCGCGAGGAAGCGCGACTCGGCGCAGGCCCGCTCCGCCCCGAAGGACGGATCGAAATCCCCGCTCAGATAGTCGACCGGAACCGCGATCGGCTCAGGCTGCCGCACGCTGTACATCCAGTTGCTGCAGACCGCCACATCGGGCTTTGCCTCATGCAGGGCCTGCGTGTACTTCGCGACATGCTCCGTAAAGAGGTCGCGCTGGAACGCCAGCCACTCGAACCAGTGCGGCTCGTCCGCCTTGCGCGGAACGGTGGCGATCCCCGTGCGCTTCGTGAACTCACCACTGCACCGCTCGCTCCAGGAGGGCTGGCTTGCCCAATTCTCGCCGTCGATCCACACGCCGTCGAGATCGTACTTCGTGACAACTTCGACGAGTTGTGGGATCATCAGCGCGGTGGTGTAATCGCTGAGCGGATCCGTGTTGTTCGGATTGGCTTTGCCATCGGCGGAGATGCGCGCCCACTCGGGGTGCAACTCGATGGCGCGCGTGTCCCATACTCCCGAGAAATGGATCGACAGCGGAATGCCCATGTCTCGCGTGACGTCGCGCCAGACGCGCAGCGCATCATTCACAATGCCGGGCGACGGCGAACCAACTTCCGTTGGATAACCCGCGTAACCGGGGTGACCTTTGCAGTCGTATTGCACAAAGTCCGGCTTCACCTTCTCCAACTGTTCGCGAATATGGTCGTACGTTGTCTCACGTCCCAGTTCCGTGTCCCCCGCGCCGGGATGCAGGTCATAATGGAGACCGAAGAAGGCATGCGCGGGCCATTTGGGCGCGGACCCCGGCGCCGCATCGCTCGCCGCGGCCAACGCGATCAGTGCAACAAGAAGCATGAAATAACCCCTTTCCTAACGTAGGCCGCCCAATCACGGCGGATGATTAACCTGTCAACGCTCTCGATCACCCGAAGAACATCCCCCTCGGCACTGCGGGCCTGCCCCCTTCGAAGGGGGACCGTGGACGCGTGCCCTTCGGGCCGCGCATGCTTTGCACCAATGATCCACAGGTTGCCCTCAAGTCCTTATATGAGCTGTAGACAGAGTGTTGCATAAGTCCCCCGTTGAAGGGGGCGAAGGGGGATGTTCTTCCTCGTTGCATTACACGTGGCAAAACCCCCTACCCACGGCGTTGCAGCGCAACACCGTGACCTCCAACGCCATCTCACGATACCTCGATCTGCGAGCAATGTTCCACGGGGAACATTCATACGTCTTCGCGCGGCGCATAGCCTGCGCAATCGCGGACCGGCAGCCGCGGGTATTTGGGAAATCGCTTGTCCGTATCCGAAAGTCCGCAGCGCCAATATGGATCGCCGCCGTGCGGGTGATGAATGGCACGCGCGTGAGCGCACGTCAGACACAGTCCCACCGCCGGAGCGCCGCTTTCCGCTCGTCTTTCGCCACGCATCACCAAAGTGCCGCTCCGTATCCGATCATGCACATTGCCTCTTCGATCGCTATACTTGTGCCGTGAGCCGGACAGGTCCGGCTTCATCAAACCACGCCCCAACACGGAAGGAAGTGTATCATGCACCGGCGTTTGATTCTTGGAGCAATGCTCTTCATCGCCGTTCACCCGCTTTTGGCTGCGACCGGGGAAACGCTTGCTGAGCGGGCCCTGAGCCAACTGCGCGCGGCCCCTCCGGCCGTGCCGGACGCCTTCGATTTCGCCGTGGTCGCCGATACGCGCTCGCTGTCCCTCTCAGAGCAGTCCGAGACGTGGAAGCAGATCATCCAGGATGTGAACGCATTGCGCCCGGCCTTCATGCTCGATGTGGGCGACCTCATCCTGGGGGGTTCTGCTGACCTGCTGCCGGCGCAATGGGACGAGTACGAGCGCGTCATTTCGAATCTCCGGGTACCGCTGTTCCCTGTCACGGGCAACCACGATATCAGCGACGCCGCAACGGAGAAAATCTGGCTGGACCGCGTCGGCCCCACCTGCTACGCCTTCTCCTATGGGAATTCGCGCTTCATCGCGCTGAACAGCGAAGAAGTTGGCGCCGGTCAGCGCTTGTCCGACGATCAGATTGATTGGTTGAAAGCAGACCTGAAAACGGCCAAGGCAAAACACATCTTCCTCTTTCTCCACAAACCCTACTTTGTCGCGGGCTGGAATGAACCCAATTGGACCCCGAGTTGGGACAACGTTGCTGAGGCAATCAAGGGCTATCCCGTGCGCATCGTCTTTGGCGGTGACGACCATCTATACCGCTACATGGGCCAGCGTGCCGGCGTGCACTACGTCATCTCCGCGGGCGGCGGGGCAGAAGTGCGGCATCCAGCGGACGAGGGCGGCTTTCACCACTTCGTGTTGGTGCGGGTCCGCGGTGACGAGGTCACGTGGTCGGTCATCAAGCCGGGCTCGATCCTGCAGCCGGATGTTGTCACGCAAGCCCGCGTCGATGAGGTGCGCAACGTGCGGCGCGAGTGGGTGGGCACGGAGACTATCGAGGCCCCGCAAGACGCACCATTCGATCGGAAAGTCACGGCATTCGTCCAGAATCCCAATGACACGCCGTTTGACTCCACGCTGATGTGGGAAGTTCCCGCGGGTTGGCACGTCGACCCGCCCGAGATGGCATATCATTCCAAGGCGGGCGACATCGCGTACATGGACTTTCGCGTTTGGGCCGATGGCCCTGAGGCTGTGCGCTTCCCAGTGCCTTCGTTCCGGACCACGTTCAAGGCGGCGAAGCACGGCGGGCCTATTGATGTAACTCGGCGGCTGGACCTTGTGCCGTCGTACGCGATACACAGAACCACTGCCCCCGTGAACGTGGATGGCGATTTGGCGGATTGGGCGGAGGCTGAACCGATTCCCTTGCGGTACGCCTGGGAGTTCGACATCACCCACGCGGAAGACCTTTCGGCGCAGTGCCGTCTCTTGTGGGATGATACCAACCTGTACCTGGCTGTCGAAACCACCGATGACGAATTTCATCAGCCCTACGCGGGCGACGTCGTGTGGTCGGCGGACGGCATCCAGTTGTTCATGACGGGCCGCTGGGAGTGGGGCCTGACCCTAACCACGGGCGGGCCTGAGGTGTTTCTATACAAAGGCGTGGACCGCGAATGGGAAACGGTCAACAGGGACGTGAAGTTGGCCATCCAGCAGGATGGTAAGCGGACAGTCTACGAGGCGGAGTTTCCCAAGTCCGTGATCGCGCCGGTGGTCTGGGAGAAGGGGAGCACCTTCACCTTTTCCATCGTCGCGAATGACCTCGATCCCTCCCACCCGGAACGTCCGCGGCATTGGGCCGAACTCACGCCCGGCGTCGGAGATGCGGTTCCCGGGTCGCCCATGGCCCAGTTGGAATTGACGGAGTGATGCACGAATGGAATTGAATCGACGGTCCTTTCTCATGGCAAGTGCGGCCGGAATGGCGGCTGCGAATTCGCAGACTGCTGCGTCCGCGGCGGAGAATAACCCAACCGCCGCACCGGTCGCGGACGGCAGGCGTCCCGTGATCGACATCACGGATCTCTATCATCCGCATCAGGATCGCGGCGACAACTTTGATTTGATCGCGGGGTACGCGCTGCCCGAGGTCGATCTGCGCGCGGTTATCCTCGATGTGACAGGGCGCTACTTGCGGCCGTATTTTGACGCGGCTAATCCCAGTTACAACGACCCTACCGGCCCGCGCTCGCCCGGGTACCTTCCCGTGCACCAACTCAATCATATCTTCAATCGCAACGTGCCCTGCGCGCCCGCGCCCTTTGGGGAAATGCGTTCGCCCGACGATGATATGGCCGATGTGCCCGCATTTCAGCAGGCGGGAGTGGACCTACTGATAGAGACGCTTAGGAAAAGTGACGAACCAGTTGACGTGGTATCCTTCGGGTCTGCACGTCCGCTGGCAGTCGCCCTGAATCGCGAGCCAGAACTGCTCGAACGCAAGATCCGGCTCGCACACCTGTGTGTGGGCGCCTATCCCGCTGGGTACGTGGAGTGGAATGTGCAATTGGACGTGCACGCCTTCGTGCGCGTCATACGATCGAACCTGAAGATTGCGGTCTATCCCTGCGCTACGGAGAAGAGCCCGTTCGCGCTCGGCGTCCACAACTGCTACTGGGCCATGGATAACCTGAATTGGGTCCGGGAAATGGCCGCGCCGTTGCAGCGATATATCGAGTTCGCCTTCACCCGGTCGAACCGTGTGGACTTCCTGAACGCAATGGACGAGGCCGAGCCTTTGGCGGATATGAAGGAACACTATGACCACGCGCATCATGTGTGGGAGACTGCGGTCTGGGCGCAGGTTGCGGACCGGCGCTTCATATCCGAGGGCGGAGCACCGTACCGGCTTCTGCCGATGGCTTCGGCAGGTCCGGACGCGAAGGTGATCGAAGAAGGTCTGATGCCGTGTGTGCTGGAGATATCCGGCGACGGCCAGCTCACCATGCGCGAGACCCAGGGTGCTACCACGGCGACGCTGTATTTCCGGCGCGATCCGCAATCGTACCAGACCGCCGCAAACCAAGCGCTCAGGGAATTGTATCTGGGTTTCCTTCGTTGAATCGCTACCGGACAGTCCCTTATTTGACTTTGTAGCGCCCGGATTCCATCCCGGGCGTGACTGCATGCCGGAAGACGCCCGGCGTGGAAACCGGGCGCTGCGGTTGCGCGGTTTCCACGCCGGTGCAAATGGTGTTCTACAACCCCGCGTTCTTGCGCAGCCGTGCCAGGGCCTGCACGTGCATGTCCGGGATCTGGCCGCTCTTGTCGGGGGGCACGTCGAGGAGCAGGTTGACTTTGCGCGCACGGCACGCCTGCAATTGCTCCGCTAACTCGGCATCGGGCCGTGGCACGTCCCCTTCCACGTAAAACCAGTCCTTGCCGATCGGATCGCACACTTCGCCGGGCATGTAATAGCGCTTGCCCTCGATATCGCGCCAGGGATTGTGTCCTTTGTCCGGCGGCAGCCGGCGTTCGATCGCGATGAGGTCGGATGGCCAGGCGTAGTCCACGTTGTAC
>JADLCA010000206.1 GCA_020847495.1 Candidatus Hydrogenedentota bacterium
CGATCCGGCGGTGCTGGAGCGCAAACGCCATCTCGTGGATACCATCATCTCGCTTCAGGAACAGGATGGCTATATCGGCATGTTTGAGCCAGGCTCGCGCATGTGGTCCCTATGGGACATCCACGAAATGTCGTATCTCATCTTGGGACTCACTACCGACTATCGTTACTTCCAGGAAGAACGCTCGCTGGCTGCCGCACAGAAAGCCGCGGACTACATCATTGCGAAATGGAGCGCGGAGCCGGGCCGCGAGCCCGGCGGCGGCTCGATCACCGTGTATATGGCGGTGACAGGACTTGAAGCGGCCTTGCTCGCACTCCACGATGCCACGCACGAACAGCGCTACCTCGACTTCTGTGTGAACCAGCGCGCGTTGGCGAAGTGGGACGGGCCCATCGTGCTCGGGCGTTGGGGACAGATCCAAGGGCATGCCTACGCGTACATGGCACGTTGCCTGGCTCAATTGCGCCTCTACCAGCTTCAGCCCGCGCCTCAGTTGCTCGTGCCAACACGGCGCGCCCTGGACTTCATGACGCGCGAGAATGGCCTCGCGGTCACCGGCACCTGCGGCCAACATGAGTGCTGGCACAACACCCAGGAGGGGGCGGCCAACCTCGGCGAGACATGTGCGACCGCGTACCTGATTCGCCTGTTGGATGAGGTGCTGCGGATGGAGGGCAATCCCCAATATGGGGACCTCATGGAGCGCGCCGTCTACAACGCGCTTTTCGCGGCCCAGTCGCCGGACGGACGCCGCATCCGGTATTACACGCCGCAGGAAGGTCCGCGCGTCTACTTTGAGGCAGACACGTACTGCTGTCCGTGCAACTTCCGGCGCATTCTCGCGGAACTCCCGGAGATGATCTATTACCTGACGCAAAATGGCGTCGCAGTGAATCTGTTCGTTACGTCAAGCGCGGAACTGAATATCGGGAAAGTGCCTGTCCGGATAGCGCAGGAGACGTCGTACCCAAGCGACGGCAACGTCTCAATCCAGGTGGAACCGGAACGCACGGCGAGGTTTGCCGTGCGGCTGCGCGTCCCCGCGTGGTGCAAAGACATGACGGTTCAGATCAACAATTCGCCCGTGCCCGACACGCCAAGACCCGGGAGCTTTCTCTCTCTCGATCGGGACTGGCATCCGGGGGACACGATCCAGCTTTCATTGCCGATGGAACTGCGCCTGGTAAAGGGGCGGGTGGCACAGGCGGGAAAGGCGACCGTGATGTACGGGCCAAGGGTATTCTGCCTGAGCCGCGCAGCGAACCCTGCACTGGAATCGGAAGATCTGCACCTCATTACGCTCAATCCCGAGACCCTGGAGGGGCCTGTTCCGGATGAATCGGTGAGGCCGGGCGGACTGGCCTGCAAGGTACGGGCATGGCGCACAACGAACTGGTACCCGCAGGCCCCCGAGGATTGGGAACTTGTTCTCACGGAATTTGGCGACCCACATGGAGAGGCCACGTATTTTCATGTGCCGAACCCATTGGATGGCCGCCTGCAGGACGATGAACTGGCGGCTCCACGCTGAGGCGCGCTTGCAGGCCACACAAGGCTACGGGGCGGCTTCTGTCGCGGAATGGTGCAACGGGAGCACCATGGTGAACGTGGCGCCTTTGTCTGGTTGAGACTCGAGGCGAATGGTGCCTCCATGGTCGACGGCGATTGCGTAGGCCACGCTGAGGCCGAGTCCCATCCCCTGCCCCACGTCGCGCGTCGTGAAGAACGGCTCAAAGATCTTGTGCTGCAGGTCGGGGCGCACGCCGGAGCCCGTGTCGGCGAACTGGACGTGTATGGCCTTCGCATCCTGCCGGGTGGTCAGGGTAAGGCGGCGCACACCCGCCTCGACAGCCGCCAGGGCTTGATGCGCGTTGTGGATCAGGTTGAGGAAAGCGCGCTCCAGGTCTTGCGCGCTGCACGGGATGACCGGCAGCTTTGGATCGAGGTCCAGCGTCACGTAGATGTGATCGACCCGCAGGGGATACTCACAAAGCGAATAGGCTTCACGCAGAATCGAGTTGATGTCGTGGGGAGCGAGTTTGCGTTCTCCGCGATTGGAGAACGCGAGGAGGTTATCGCCGATACGCCGGCAGCGGTCGGCTTCTTCCATGATGCGTGCCAGACGATCCTTGTGCGCGGGCTTCTCCACGGCCTCGTGCAGGTATTGCGCGTAACCGTAGATGCCGGTCAAGGGGTTGTTCAATTCGTGCGCGGCGCGCGCGACGATCTCTCCCAGTGAGGAAAGGCTCATTTCCTGCACACGTTCTTCGAGAGCCGAGCCATGCGTGGTGCCGCACTCAAGCAGAATGAGCACGCCGTCGAGCGACCCATCATCCAGCTCCAACGGCGCGACGATAGCCTCGCACAGCATCATCGTGCCGAACCGGCTCCGCATGGACAGGCTGAACCGGTGGTCCTTTCGGGATTCCATGGCATACGACAGGGCGCTGCGAATCTCATCCTCATCGCCGTCGCCCAGGCTGACGAGATCCAGACCGATAAGCGCATTGGCGGAGGGCGCTCCGCACAGGGCCACGGCCAGCGGATTGGCCTCGCGGATCACGCCGTCCGGACCAGTGAGCAAGATGCCTGCGGGCGCCAGTGCGAGCAGGTTCTCGATGCGCGTATTGGCCTTCCGTATTTCCGCATGCAAGCGGCCTTCGAGCCGCAAATCGCGCCCGAGGCCGACGAACACCGGCTGCCCATCAAGCCCATCCCGCACCGCACGGCTGTCGATTTCGATGGGAATGCGTTCCCCATCTTTGGCGTACACCTCGATTGTGAAGGGCGACAGGCGCTCGGCGCTCGGCGCAGCCATTCGCTCCTCCACAAGATCGATGTATTGGGAAACGACAATCTCATAGACGGATAAACCCTCAATCAGGTCGTCGCGGGTGTACCTGACCATCTCCAGACCCGCTTCGTTCACGTAAAGCAGATTGCCATTGATGTCATGGATGAAAACCACCTCACGGACAAACTGGAGGACCTTTCGCAAGAGGTCTGCCGGTTCACCCGCGCTTCCATCGCTTTCGATCAGCTGCGCATAGCGTATGACGGATTGAGGATTGAAAGCGGATTCCGGCAGCGATTTGCGGATGCTTGTACGCAGTGAAAGAACATTGCTCGCGAAGGACTCGCCGTTGGACTGCGCACGGAGCAATTCGATGATCTCGGTCTCCGACGCGCGCAGGAGCCGGCCGATGAGGAGGTCGTCAGCGCCCGCCTTGTACAGGGGCGATGTATCGATGGTCTCCCCGGTCCCCAGGACGTCCGCCAACTGTCCCACGACTTCGCGAAGCGGCTCTTCCAAGGCTTCCGCATCGACGTGGTCCGCGGCAGCCTCAGCAATCTGAGTCAGGTAAGACCGGAGCATTGTGCCGCAAGGGTGCATGCGCTCTACCTCGCCTACGCTTTCGTCCCCCACGCCCCACGCTACCGCATGCGCCCCGTCCACTGCAAGTGACGTGTGCTTCCATGTCCGCTTCCCGGACTACTGGACGGGCAATTCGTACAGGGACACGCTCAAGGCCGGCAAGGCGACGTGGTCGTTCGCTTCCCTCAACCGTTCTTCCGTCAATGCTACGGACGGGCCCCGGCCCGGTTCGTTGAACGCCATGCGGTCCGGCCCGCTGATGCGCCATACGGTGCCCGCGCCTGCCCATGCGGCTCCCTTCAAAGATAGCGAAGCATCAACCGCAGACGGTGTTGGGTTGACTATCCCGATGGTAATGGCCGTCCGCTTCTCGTTCCATGCCGCTGCCACATCGAGGGGATTCAGGTCTCCGGACACTTCCAGCGGCGTGGCGCCGAAGTGGTTTCGATACAACTTCAGCGCCAGCCCGGTGGTTTCGAAGGCGGCGGTGGTCTTGCTCGTCTTGATGCAGCCGATCACGTTGACGGTCTGGGCGTAGTTGGCCATAACGAAGACGTCACTGTTCCGAATGATCTCGTGAATCCCTCCGGCAATTCCAAGCGCGTCCTGAAGGAAGTACCGCGTGCCGAGTTCGCCGAACATGTGCGGTCCGTACCAGTAGTTGTATTCGTCGAGCGCGATCCGGATGCGGCGGTCGCTCACCGCGGGAATCTCCGCCCAGTAGCGCCGGTGCGCTTCCGCCTTGCCCCGCACGTTGTCCGCGATTTGGCGCACATGATCGAGAAGGCCCGGCTTCTCGCCGCAGTAGAAGTGTTCGCTGAGCGAATCCATGTGGTCCGCGCAGCGGCTCAGCATGACGAGACTCCATTCGCCGGTGGCGCCCACGCCGATGAGGTGGATTGACGGATCGACGGCGCGCATGGCCTCCGCGTAGGCGTTGTGCTTGTTGACGTAGTCGGCCAGCGGCATGTACCCGAGCTGCCAGTCGCCGTACATCTCGTTGCCGATTCCCCACCAGCGCACACCCCACGGCTGCGGATGGCCATTCGCAGCGCGGAGCTGTCCCATGGCCGTGTCTTCTGCCCCGTTCAGATACTCGACTTCGGCGCGCGCCTCTTCAGCGCTGCCGAGTCCGCTGTTCACTGCGATGTACGGTTCGGTCTCAAGTTCCTCGCAGAACGCCATGAACTCGTGGATTCCGAAGTCGTTGTACTCGATGCCTTCCCATGCGGGGTTCTTGCGCGTGGGACGCAGGTCCGGGTCGCCCAGTCCGTCGCGCCAGTTGTAGCCGCTGACGAAGTTGCCACCCGGCCACCGGTAGACGGGGGCATTGAGTTCCTTCAACACGGCGAGGGTGTCGGCGCGCATGCCCTTCACATTGTCCGCGGGCATGAGGGAGACCGCACCCACGCGAAATGCGTCGCTGCCGGAGATGATAAGAAGCGCGTCGTCCGTTGCCGCGCCCGCTGTGAATTCCAAGGGGTATTTCTTGAACGTGGAAGTCAACGCTTCGATGGACACGGATTGCGACGCGTTGGGGTCCTCGCCCCACTTCAGAGTCACGCGCACCGTACCGGAGCCGGCCAGCACGATACGGCCTGTGTAGGACTTTGCGGCGAGTACGCCAAGTCCGCCTTGGGTGATTGAACCGCCCGCCGGGACTTTGGGACTCGGTCCCGCGCCGTAAGCCCCCTCGCTCACCATGGCGACGTTCGTGCCGCCGGCGGGTTTCCACGGGGACTCCTTCGCTCCCACCGGATAGAAGAACTTGCGGTCGGTCAGCATCTCGGCCCAGATGCCGCCGTAAATACAGCGGCCGAGGTGTTCGATGAATTGGCCGTAGATGTACTTCGAGATCGGCGCACCAGTTTTGTCGGCATCAATGGTGATGGAGGGATTCATGGCCTTGCTCGAAACGCGTTCCAGACGCAGATCATCATACCACGCAGTGCCGGTCGCTTGACCCCAACCTCCGAAAAGGCAGTTGATGGTGATGGCCCCGGACTGGCCCGTGTCAAACTCAAACGAGACCTCCGTCCAGTCATTCGTGCCGGTGAGGGCCTTGGATTTCGCGGTAGACCCATCGTGGATGTTGAGCAGGGCGCCTTCTCCGGAAGCGCCCGCGACGTTATCCGTCCGAATCCAGCCGCTAAGGCGATACGTGGAGAATGACTCGACCGGCACGGCGCGAAACCAGGCCACATCGGCCCCGGACTTCGATGCAATGCGAACGCACCGCGAGCCATTCCTGCCTTCCTGGACGTAGTTGAAATCAGCCATGCCATTCCAGGTATGCGTGTCCCAGCCGGTAGGCTTATCGATGGTATCTTCAAAGGAGGCGTTGGGAAGGGCGTTTTCAGGATCGGCGCCCGGGACAACGGCAAGTAGCAGAAGCATCATTGTCAGCATGTGCGGCTCTCCTGTGTGCGCGAGCGGGCAAAAGGAGGAAGCGAGACGGCGGGGACGGCCTTGCACCGTCCCCGCCAACAAACCGGACTACTTGTTGAGTTCTTTCACCTTGGTCTCGATGAGTTTACGGATCTCATCAAGACGCTTCTTCGAACTGGCTTCGCAGCGCATGACCAGCACCGGCGAGGTATTGGAGGCGCGCAGGAGGCCCCAGCCGTCCTCGAACTCGATGCGTGCCCCGTCGATTGTGTTTACGTTAAGGCCGAGTTCCTTCTGAAAGTACTTCGTGGCCTCGGCGACGAGCGCGAACTTGCGCGACTCATTCGTATCGATCCGAATCTCTTCCGTGACGAAGGTGTGCGGCACATCCGCCAGGTGCTGGTGCAGCGTTTTCTTGCCCTCGGACAGCAGTTCCAGGAGGCGCGCGCCCGAGTAAATCGCGTCGTCGAATCCATACCAGCGGTGCTTGAAGAACATGTGCCCGCTCATCTCGCCCGCGAGCTGGGCGTTGTGTATTTTCATGGCGGCCTTGATCAGCGAGTGGCCGGTCTTCCACATCACAGGCTTGCCGCCGTGCTTGGCGATATCTTCATACAGGGAGCGTGAACTCTTGACCTCGCCGATGACCGTGGCGCCGGGCTTATCTTTGAGGACCGCGCGCGCGAAGAGGATAAGCAGCTTATCGCCGAAGATCACGTTGCCCTCGTTGTCCACCGCGCCGATGCGATCCACATCGCCATCGTAGGCGATGCCGAGGTCCGCCTTGGTCCGTTTGACCGTGGCGATGAGCTTCTTCAGATTCGCGGGAACGGTGGGGTCGGGGTGATGGTTTGGAAAGGCGCCGTCCACGTCGCAATAGAGAGGAATGACCTCGCACCCCAATTCCCGGTAAAGGGGCAGACCGACTGGCCCGCCAACGCCGTTGCCGCCGTCGAGCACGACCTTGAGTTTGCGCTTGAGCTTGACCCCGCTCACCACGCGCTTGATGTACTTGGGCACCAAATCCATGCGCGTGATCGTGACGGGCCCCTTCGCCTTCGGGAACTTCCCCGCCTTCGCAATCTGGTACAGCTTCTGGATGTCCTTGCCGTGCAGGGTGGAATTGCCCACGGCCACCTTCATACCGTTGTACTCTTTGGGATTGTGGCTGGCCGTGATCATCACGCCGCCGTCCACCGGGAGGGTGAACAATCCAAAGTACACGAGCGGAGTCGGCACCTCGCCGATGTCAATGACGTTCACGCCACAAGACGTGATGCCGTCGATCATCGCGTTCGCGTAGGCCTTGGAGGTTTCACGTCCATCGCGCCCGACCACCAGACAGTTGTGCTTCTTCTTGCCTTTGAGATAGGCGCAAGTTGCCTTGCCGACGGCCTCGTACGTGGATTCGTCGAGGTCCTTGCCAGCAATCCCCCGAATGTCATATTCCCGGAAGATGTGAGGTTTGATGTCCATTCCCTTCTCCTTCGTGTGGGCCGCGCCGCGCACGCGGCTGCAAACCAGGCCAGCCATACCAACGTGAATGAGAGTTAGTCCCCTGCACACCCCAGCCGGGGCCGCGCCAAGAGGGTAGCAATACAGTCAAGGCGTCTTCAATGCGCGCCTTGCGGGAGGACAAAAAAAGCGCCCCGAATGAACGGGGCGCATGCAATACACATCTGATCGTGCCGCACGCGGCGGCCTCTCTCTAGCGTTTCGAGAACTGGAAACGCTTGCGGGCGCCGGGACGTCCGTACTTCTTGCGTTCCACCTCGCGCGAGTCGCGGGTCAGCAGACCGGCCCTGCGCAGGACGGTGCGGTATTTCTCGTTGGACTCAACGA
>JADLCA010000207.1 GCA_020847495.1 Candidatus Hydrogenedentota bacterium
AAGATATTGTAGGCACTTTTGAGTCTTGCATACATATAGTACTTCTGATATAATGCCCACGAGATATTGGGGCAATGTTGGGTGCCAGGGAGGGCAAATGCCCCATGCATTGTGTCCTTTAGGGGGAACAACTCACCTGGAGGGCACCACATCGAAGACGGCAAGGAGCGGCCATGAAGACTCGGAGCGTGCTTGTCTACTGCCCGGGGTATCCCTTTGACCCAGAAGCGCTTATGCCGAGCCGCACCTTGGCGGCCGCAGCGGGATCGCTCCTTGAAGCGGGCCACGTGACACATATTCGTGACTACGGCACAGTGGAGTGCGTCGAGCGTTTGGTGGGCGGAAAGGTAGGCGAGGCGGCGAAAGCCGTGGCCGAATCGCTCGTGGCTAATTCAGCGAGCAACCCGCTCCAAACGCTCCACGCTCTGTGGCGGGTGCGCGCGGCGGATCGCGCGTTTCGCGTGCGGATGAAATCACTGGCCTGCGAGATAGCGGACGGCGTGGCGAATCTGAAGGGTCTTCACTTTGCCGCCCTCATGATGAATGTGGCCGAGGATGTCGAGTGGGCGGCCCTCATCGCGAGAAGACTTCGCGCGAGCCGTCCGAAGCTGCGTATTCTGGCCTTTGGAAGGATCCCGGAACTCTATGGAGAATCCTTGCTGCGGCATTATCCGGTATTCGACTGTCTATGCGCAGGGGATATTGAATTCAGCCTCCTCGCTTTTGCGGAGAAGGCGGAGTCCCCGCAGACATGGCACAGCATTCCCAACCTTTTATTGATGGAACCGGGGGGACCCTGCGCGGCGGCACGCTCCGACGGGGGAAGTCTGGGTGGTCTTCCAGCACCGGCCTACGAGCCCGACGTGTATCCCGCGTTGCGCGCGGAGCAGAAACTCAAATTGTTCGGCCTGGAGGATAACCGGGGGGCCGGGGTGTTCGGACACGCGTTTCCCCGGGCGGGCGGTCACGCGGGTGTGCGAATGAAACCCGTGGTGGCCGTGTGCAACGAGATGTGGCGCGTGGCGACCCTGTACGGGGCGCGCGCGTTCAGCCTGTGTGGAGGGGAAGCGCCCGCGTCGCACATGGCCGCAGTGGCTCATGAGATCGTTCGCCGCGGGATGAACGTGGTCTATTCGCGTATGAGCAACGTACGCGGGGTCGCCCCGGCGGTGTTTCCCACGCTGAGCGCGTCCGGTTGCGTGGCGATGTCGTTTCGGATCGATACGGGCAGCCAGCGCCTCCTCGACGACTTCTACGGCAGAGGCATCACCGTCACGGAGATCGAGTCGGTCCTGCATGGCGCAAAGAAGGCGGGGCTGTACACCATAGCGCGGTTCACGTACCCCTGCCCTGAGGATGACTACCACACGCACGCGGAGTCGTTGCGATTGATTGAGCGCGTTCGTCCGCACGTGGCACCGGTGGAGATACCGGAGTTGCTTCCCACATCACGATGGTATGAAAGTCCCGGACACTTCGGGTACTCTTTGTCCTGCGATGACTTGGTGCTCGAAGCCGTTCGGTGCGCGCGGAAATTCCCGCTACCGGAGAACGTGTGGCGAAGCGTCCCGCAGCGGGTGGGCGGTTTGAGCACGGCCCAGGTCATCGCGGCCCAGCAGGAACTCATTGCCGACATCGAATCGCGCGGGATAGTGGCTTCCGTGCCCGAGAAACTGGCGCGGCTCGCCCGTCTGGCGGGATACAGTGAACGGGAGCGTGAATTTGGCCGGCGCGTGCAAGAGGAGTTTCTGCGAGGCGACACCGCGGGAATTGCGACCCTCGTGGACCAATTCAATGAGGTCGCGTGTGTGCCCGCCAAGGGGGTGGCACTTCGGCCGTTCGACTCGCAGCGGATTGCCGTGGGGAACTAATCATGGCGCTACAGCCCATCGTCGTCACGGGGTTTGGGGTTCTGTCCTGCAACGGGCTCGGACGGCAAGCGTATTGGGACTCCTTAAAGAAAGGGCAGTCCGGAATCCGGCACATCCGCCGTTTTGACGCATCGGAGTTTCCGTGCCAGATTGCAGGGGAACTGTGGGATTTCGATCCCGCCGATTTCATGGGGCGCGCCGATGTCAAGCGCTGGCACCGCCACGTGCACCAAGCCGTGGCGAGCACGAAGCTGGCGTTGGAGGATGCCGCCCTGCGGGAAGGCGCCTACCCCTCGGACCGTATCGCCGTGGGTTTTGGCACCAGCGTGGGCGCTCCGGATGAATATTATTTGCGTTACCGCGAATCCTACGAAACGGGTGGCTGGAGCAAGATCGACAAACTTGCCTCGTCGGCCACATCCGGACACGCGGCCACGGCGAATGTGACCTCGCTCTTGCACGCGCAGGGGCCCGCCACGACGATCGCGAGCGGGTGCGCCACCGGGCTCGACGTCATCTCGTGGGGGGCGGCCCAGATTCGGCGGGGGCTCGCGGACATCGCGATCGTGGGCGCGACCGAGGCGCCTCTGACCGCACTGACTCTGGCAACCACGTGTTCATTGGGCATCCTCTCGAAGAGGAACAATGAGCCGGGCAAGGCGATGCGGCCTTTTGACCGGGGAAGCGATGGGATCGTGTTGAGCGAAGGGGCGGGTGCCGTTGTCCTGGAACGGGCCGACCTCGCCGTGGCCCGGGGCGCGCCCATCCTGGCGGAAGTCTCCGGGTATGGAGCGGCCGCGGAGGGCATGAACCCGCTGATCCTGGACAAGGAAGGACGCGCTCTGGGACGCGCCATCCAGATCGCACTGCAAGATGCGGGGATGCAGGCTGGGGACATCGACGGGGCGGCCTGCCACGGGGTCTCTCTGCCGGCATACGACCGCAGCGAAACCAGTTCGTACAAGATGGCCTTGGGCCGCCACGCGTACCGGATTCCCATCACGGCGTGCAAATCCATGACGGGGCAACCCTATTCCGCGGGTGGTATACTGAATGTGGGCACGGCGTTGCTTGCCCTGCAGGAAGGCATAGTGCCTCCGACCATCAACTTGGACGACCCCGATCCCGTGTGCGACTTGGATTTCGTGCCGAAGAAAGCCCGACTCAATGATATTCGTTCCATGCTCGTGACCGCCATGAGTTTCGGAGGTACCCACGGCGCGCTGGTCATGAGAAAGATGAACTGATGCAGGCTGCCATAACGTCATTCTTCCTGATGCTATCGGCCGTATCGTGCCTGGTGTTGGGGGGTGTCGTTCTCGCCCGCAATCCCCGCCGCGCTACCAACATCGCGTTCTGCATCCTCTCAATGAATCTGGTGTTCTGGGCGCTGGGGGTTCTGGCGATCATCAATTCCCGGGATGAAGCGACCGCGTCCCTGCTGATCCGTTTGACCTTCGTGGCGTCCTGTTTCTTCCCCGCAACGTTCTACCTGTTCATCGCCCTGTTTCCGAAGGGCGTGTTTGAAGGAATCAAGGGGCTCTTTGTCTTCTATTGTTTTGCCGGGGCGGTTCTGGCGGTCCTGGCATTCGTCCCCGGGCCTTGGTACCTGCAGGAAGTGCGGACCTACCCGGACGCCCCCCCCGTGGCGGTGTACGGGCCGGTGTTCAAGATCTACACGACCTTGTGCGCGTTCACATTCGTGATTCTCCACGCCAATCTCATTCGCAAGCTGAGAGGCGCCTCGGGGATCGCCCGGCGCCAGATCCAGCATGTCCTGCTGGGGATTTTCGGTTTCACCATGCTGGGGAGCACAACGAACATTCTGGGGCCTTCGCTGGGGATCAACTCGGAAGCCTATGGCCCGTTCTTCATCATGCTGATGACGTTGTCTTTTGCAATCGCGATGATCCGGTATCACCTGCTCGACATCTGGCTGATATTCTCCGTGACCACCGTGTACGCCTTGGCGACAGGCATTGTCGTGCTGATCTTCGTGGGGTTCATCGCCGCGGTGCACTGGACGTTTCGCGTGCGGGGGGGAGCGCATGAACAGCTCTCGACGGTTCTGGCAGCCATTGTAATCGTGCTCGTGCTGGAGCCCATCAAAGAGCGGATCCAACTCGTTCTGAATCGCACGGTGCTCAAGAAGCGGTACGACGTCAATCACCTGCTGGCACGGGCGAGCAAGAATGCCGCCGAGTATGTGCAGTTGGGCCAGCTGCTCGAGACGGTTTGCGAGGACATCCGCAACACGGTAGGCGCCACGGTGATCCGGGTCTTCCTGGTCGATGAGAAAGATCCCAACTGCCTGGTGACCGCGTACTCGAGCCGGAAGGGCGAGACGGGAGAAAGGTCGGCGGATTTCGGGGAACTCCTCGACCATCTGCGAACCCACGCCGAGCCGTTGGCCCTGGAAGAGATTGTGCACGCGCACGTGACACCCCGAAGAGCCCGTCTCGCGGAGATGCTTGCGGAACTCGACGCGTATCTTTGCCTGCCTCTCCGACGCACTACCGGCATGATCGGCATCCTCACGCTGGGACAGAAGATGTCTCGCGACATCTATTCCGCGGAGGACCTGGTGGCTTTTACCGCGCTGGCCACGCCGCTGGCCACGGCCATTGAGAACGCACGGCTTTACAGCAAGCTGGAAGAGGCCAACCAGCATCGCGCGCGAATTCTCAGCAACATGCGCGGCGGCGTGGTTGCGGTGGACACTGAGGGGACCATCACCACGGTAAACCGTTGTGCGACTGAGATTCTTGGCTCCGTGGAATTGGGGCAGCCCATGGCGACGATTACGCAGCAGGTTGCCAACCTGCTGCGCAGAACGCTTGATGACCGGCGCGGCATCAGCGATTTCGAGGCGGTAATCGTCCGCCCGAGTGGCGAGCGCATCCCCGTGGTCATGTCTTCGTCATGCCTGGAAACTATTGATTCAGAAGTGACAGGGGCCATGGTGGTGATTTACGATCTGACGCAGGTCAAGCGCCTGGAGCAGAATGTGCAGCGTGCTCACCGGCTGTCTTCGATTGGCACCTTGGCGGCCGGGATGGCGCACGAGATCAAGAATCCGCTGGTGTCGATCAAGACGTTCAGTCAACTGCTGCTTCAGCGTTACGACGACCCCGATTTCCGGAACACGTTCACGGACATCGTTCCCAATGAAGTAGAACGCATCGATTCGATCGTGACCCGCCTGCTGCACTTCGCGCGGCCGCGTCCTGCCAATTTTGCGCCGCAGAATCTTCGTGCTATTATCGAAGAGGTTCTCGTGCTCGTGGAGAATCAGACGCGCAAGGGGTGCGTCGTGGTGGAGACCAGCTTTCCCGGCCCGCAAGTAGGCGTCTACGGCGACGAGCAACAATTGCATCAGGTGTTCTTGAATCTGGTGCTCAATGCAATAGACGCGATGAAGGACAACACTCGCGAGTCCACGCTGGCGATCCGTGCGGATTATGTCCGGACAGCGCTCCGCAGAAACGGGCACGAGCCTGTTCCAGAGGTGGAATGCGTAAGGGTGGCGGTTTCCGATACTGGCGCGGGAATTGCCGCGGACAGTCTGGACCGGATATTCACGCCCTTCTACACAACGAAGGACGATGGTACGGGCTTAGGCCTGGCGGTGGTGCATGGTATCGTCACGGAGCATGGGGGATCCATCTACGTCGAGAGTAGTCCTGGCGAGGGAGCCACATTTGTCATTACGTTGCCGGCGGCGAACCTCGTGGCGAGCGTAAGGGGTGATTAGGCATGCACGTCGTACTCGTGATAGCGGAGGAGCAGGCCATCCGGGAAGCGCTAAGCGCCGCCCTCCGCGACACGTGTCACGCCGTATTCGAGTCGGGAGTCGAAGGAGCGTTGCGGCGACTCATTTCGATGCATGCGGACGCGATCATTCTCGATGACACACCAAGCCTGGGACTGACTGCCCTGGGCCGCATCATGAAGGCGGCGCCGCACATCCCCATCGTTGCGCTTTCGGCCCGCGGCGATGCGGAGACCCGGGCCGGTTTCACACTGGCCGGAGCTCGCAGCTGCCTTTCCAAGCCCTTTTCATGCGAGGCCCTGACGACCGCATTGAACGAGGTGGCCGCGCCGCAGGAAGCGGCGCAAGAGGCATTGCCGGCGATTCGGACGGAGGCTCCGCAGACCGCCGTGGTCAGCCAGTATCAGATGGCCATGCGCTGGATGCAGCGTGCCATGTCCAGCCAGGATGACACTGTGCGGCTGGGAGCCGTGCTGGCCGACGCCTTGCAGGATGTCTTCGATCCGTCCCGATGCGCGGTTCTCCTCGAGCGGGACGGCGTGGTGCGCGTGGCGGCGAGTCACGCGATACCAACGAGCGTGGCGCAGACCCTGCGCCTCGAATTCTCTTCCGGGCTCATGCGCTGGTTCGAAGTGAATCCATTCCTGATTGAGCAATCGGGCGCGCGGTCGGCCTCCGCGGCAAAGGAATTGCATCTGCTGGGGGCCCGCCTGGGCGTACCCCTGCTGTGCGGCGGGCGTGTGAATGGCGCATTGGTCATCGGCGACAAGGCTTCGGGGCGCGAGTATGCGCCGGAGGAGCGCGAACTGCTCACGCTCATGGCGCGTTCCGCGGGAATCGCCCTGGAAAACGCGCAACGCCATCGAGAACTGGCGGCCCAGCAGGATCATCTCAACACGGTGTTGACCCATCTCACGGCTGGTGTGGTCGTTGTGGACCGGGAGAAGATCGTGCGGATGATGAACCAGAGTGCGGAGCATATCCTGCAGGCGCGCGCGGTCGACCTGGTGGGCCGCAGCGTGCAGAAGCTAGGGTCGGGCTTCGCGGACGTCGTTCTGCGAGTCCTCATGGATGGGAAGCCGCTTGTCCGTCAGGAGACCCGGGACCCCGCGATTGACGCGACCTTGGGCATCAGCGCGGCGCCGTTGGGAGACGACGGTGTGGCGGTGATCTTTTCTCAACTCCCGAAAGAGCGAAAGACCAAGGACGAGATCGAATACAGCCCGTATTGGGAGTACCTTTCGGCGCGGGTGGCTCAGGAGATCAAGAACCCCCTGGTCGCCATCAACACCTTCGCACAACTACTGCCGCGAAAGTACAACTCCGAAGAGTTTCGCGGGCAGTTCGGCACGGTCGTGCAGAAGGAAGTGGACCGCATCAACCGTGTCGTTGAGACTCTGTTTGATTTCGCGCGGCACCCGAGGCTCGTGCCGCAGATAACCAGTCTCAATGAGATCGCATCGACGGTGCTCGACACCTTTGCGGAGACCTTGAAAGCAAAGGGAATCGCCATCGAACGCAATCTGGAGCCGAATCTGCCTGAGGCGAATCTCGATCCGCTGTTCTTTGCGCAGGCATTTCACAATGTCGTTCAGAACGCCGTGGATGCCTTGGCCAATGGCGGGACTATCCGGGTGACCAGCCGCCCAAAGGATGGCGGCAGCGAGTTGCTGGTGTCGGATTCGGGACCCGGCATTCCCGAACAGGTCGCGCCGCTCATCTTCCTGCCGTTTTTTGGAACGCGGGAGCATGGAATGGGTTTGGGACTCACGATCGCGAACCGCATCGTCAAGCAGCACGGAGGAGAACTGCGCCTGCTGTCGAGCGACGCGGGCAGCGTCTTCTCGTTCCGGATACCGGCGGCTGAATCGCAACGGACGGTTGATGAGAAGCCGCAGCAACAGCCGCACATCGCAATGACGACAGGTATCGTGTGACATGAAGACCCTCCTGGCCATAGACGACGAGTTGAGCGTGCGCGAGGCCTACCGGTTGATCCTCTCGGACCGCTACCGGGTGCTGCTCGCGCCGGATGGCGCCACCGCCTTGCGGCTCATGCGTGAGAATCACGTCGATCTTATTCTGCTGGACATGGTCATGCCGGCGATGGGCGGCATGGAAGTGCTGGACGAAATTGTGAAACTCGACAGCCTTATCCCCGTCATTGTGGTCACCGCGATCAAATCGGTGGCTACCGCGGTGACTGCGATTAAACATGGGGCGAAAGAGTACATCATCAAGCCGTTTGACGTGGAAGAGATCCTGCTGATGGTCGAGAAGACCCTGGCCGAAAGCCAGAAAGAGCAGGAATTGAACATGCGCAGGCGCGCCGATGCTTCGGGGTTCGAGGCCATCATCGGCCAGAGCGCGGCGCTGAATCAGACGATTGCGCTGGCACGCCGCGCGGCGCAGGTGGACTCCACGGTGCTCATCACGGGCGAAAGCGGCACGGGAAAGGACCTCATCG
>JADLCA010000208.1 GCA_020847495.1 Candidatus Hydrogenedentota bacterium
GTCCCTCCGGGACTGGCCGGAGAGGGGAGGACCGTCTGTCCCAGGGTTGAAACCCTGGGCTACTTTCGGCCGTCCCTCCGGGACTCACATTTGGCTACTAACTTCTCTCGATTGTGCCCCGAGACTCACATTCGGCTACTGTCTTCTTTCGATTGTGCCCCCGGGACTCACATTCGGCTACTATCTACTCTAGACCGTCCCTCCGGGACTCAGCGCGCAAATCGCTACGTGATTGAAAAGCCTTTTGCGAAGCAGGTTCGGACCGCCATCTACATACATTCCCTTCCCGAAGCGTCCGGCCGTGGACTTTGAGGCGGGCCATGCTCAACCCCCAAGCACGAAGCCCAAGACCAACTCCTTCAAGAAGTTCAACGGCGTATCAAGTACCGTGTTCGCGGCAATGATGGCAATGAGAATTCCAAACGGCCCAATAGATTCGAGGACTCGTTGACCGGCAGGAGGCAGGAAGTAATGCAGGACGTGGTGTCCGTCCAATGGTGGCACGGGGATAAGATTGAACAGCATGAGAATCAAGTTAATCATGATCAGTGATAGGGGGATGATGTATTGCGGCGCAGACAAGAAGTCCGAGACGGACTCCGGCGCATCGACCATCACAATCACCCGCAACACGATCGCCGTAACAATCGCCACAAGCATGTTGGACATGGGACCCGCAATGGCAATGAGCACCGGGTCCCGGCGGATATTCCTGAGGTTGACGGGGTTGAACGGAACAGGCTTGGCCCATCCAAAGAGGTACGGGAAACCCGTAAACATCATGACCAGCGGCATAAGTACAGTCCCGACAGGGTCAATGTGAGGCAAGGGATTCAGCGTGACCCGTCCGAGGAGCCGGGCGGATGGGTCACCGCAGCGGTCGGCAACAAGCGCGTGGGCGGCCTCGTGGACGCACAGCGAAAAAAGGAGGACGGCATATTGGAGCAGGACATCGGCCAGATTGGTAGGCAAAGTGGGTACCTCATTGCAATTAAAGGAGATACAAATCCGTAGGGGCGCTTCAAGTTGCAGTTTGTTTACGCCTTGATGCCCGTATTGAAACCACGCGAGTATAGTGGAGATTCCGGTCAGAATCAAAGCGAGACGCAGGTTCAGACACCTTCCAAAGGTCTGGACCTGTGGGAGGCAACCGCCCTAAGCTGCCAACTGAAATGGACTTGCACAAAAGCGACATTGAACGTATAATGCAGTCAGTCCTCAGTTCGGTACTTGGAATGTGAACTCCCACCCCCAGAGGAGTTGATGGTCAGTGGAAGGAGGGTCAGACTCGGTGACAATGACAAAACGCGAACTGGTGATCCGGGTTGCCAACATGTTGGGAATGACCCAAAGTGATGTGGCCAAGATCATCGAAGGCACCTTTGACACCATTTCCCAGACCCTGGCCGAAGGTCAGCGCTGGGAACTGCGCGATTTCGGCGTGTTTGAAGTCAAGACGCGCGCATCGCGCATCGGCCGCAACCCCAGGACCGGCGACCAGGTTCCCGTGCCGGAGCGCCGGGTGGTCACGTTCCGCCCGGGCAAGAAGATGAAAGAACTTATCGCGGACACGACGCCGGGTGAAGGCGGTCCGGCCGCATACGATTCTGCGCCAAGCGCTTCCGAAGGGACACCGGGAGGAGGCGAGGAGCCTCCCAACACTTCCTCGTACTGAATCCGTGTCCGCAGAAGGTGTTTCTTGAGCAGCCGTCTCGCAAGGGGGAGACGGCTGTTGTGCTTTGTCTGATGTTCGGTGCAACAGATGAGGGTGCGAGACGAGGTGAATGGCGACACGGGTGCGGCACAATTCCCCGCGAACACGACCAAGTCTGAACTGCGGCTGCCCGCGGAGTGGGAACCTCAAGCCGGTGTTCAGCTTACGTGGCCTCACGCGGCAAGCGACTGGGCGCCAATCCTGGAGCGGGTGGAAGTCTGCTTCTGTGAAATCGCCGCCGCCATCGCCGGGCATGAAACCGTGCTGGTGGCGTGTCCCGATCCGGACCACATTGGCAACCTCTTGAACGCACACGGCGTGCCGATGGAACGAGTCAATACTTACAAGGCCAAAACCAATGACACGTGGGCGCGCGATCACGGTCCCATAACGATTTACGACAACGGGGCGTCCGTGCTGTGCGACTTCGTTTTCAATGGATGGGGAAACAAGTTTCCCGCCGCGCTCGACAATGCGCTTACCGCGAATCTGCACGGCCAGAATGCGTACGGGCCGGCGCCGTTGAGGATCATTGACTTTGTGCTGGAGGGCGGCTCGATCGAATCCGACGGGACAGGCACACTCTTGACGACCTCCAGGTGCCTGCTCTCCCCCACGCGCAATCCGGGCAAATCTCGTTCGCAGATTGAGGATGTTCTGAATGAGGTCTTGGGTGCGCGGCGTGTGCTCTGGCTGGAACACGGGTATATAGCGGGCGACGACACCGACAGCCACGTGGACACGCTCGCGCGATTCTGCAGCACAGATACGATCGCTTATGTGGCCTGCCGAGACGAAACAGACGAGCATTTCGCGGAGTTGCGTCGCATGGAGGAGGAGCTTCGCTCCTTTCGGACGGAATCGGGCCAACCCTACCGTCTGGTGCCCTTGCCCTTTCCTCGCGCCTGCTACGACGAGGATGGCGCGCGCATGCCCGCCACGTATGCCAACTTTCTGATCGTGAACGGAGCGGTGCTTGCGCCCACGTATGGTGTGCCCCAGGATGACGAAGCGCTGAGCATCATCCAGTCGTGTTTCCCGGATCGCGAAGTCGCCGGCGTCGACTGCAGCAGCCTGATCGTCCAACACGGTTCGCTTCATTGCGTCACCATGCAGCTTCCCGAAGGAATAACCCTATGACCATGACTGTCAGAGCTGCGCTGATTCAGCAATCGTGCGGACCGGACCGCGAAGCGAATCTGAGCAAGAGCGAGATGATGGCGCGCAACGCGGCCGCGCAGGGGGCGGGCCTGATCGTGTTGCCGGAACTCCACGCGGGCCCCTACTTCTGCCAGAGCGAGGACACGTCGTATTTCAACTGGGCCGAGCCGATCCCCGGTCCCGGCACGGAACGGTTCGGCGCGCTGGCACAAGAGCTTGGCGTGGTCTTGATTGCCTCCTTGTTTGAGCGGCGGACGGCGGGGCTTTATCACAACACAGCCGTGATATTTGAGCGGGATGGATCGATAGCCGGAAAGTATCGCAAAATGCACATCCCCGATGACCCGGGGTA
>JADLCA010000209.1 GCA_020847495.1 Candidatus Hydrogenedentota bacterium
CCGAGGCCTGTGCTACGGTGGGGCGCTGGCAGGCTAAAGCCTGCTGTACTGCTACATCTTAATTCGTGCCCCTTCCTGTCGAAAGATGGGGGTAAGCTCAGGGCAATGACCTCACCGGGGAAAGAAGCAGACATGAGTGGCATGCAGCTCGATCTGCGTACGATAGATCAGATTACCGCGCTGGAAGCCGCCCAAACCGTACTATCCGAATCGGTCACGGCCGGCGATCGTGCCGTCATCCAGGAAGCCATAGAGGGTTTGGAAAGCTCCTTCAACTCGGTGGATATGGCTCTCATGAAAGGCCACATGCATATGACCTGGATGGAATATGCAATGCGACTTCGCAATGACCTCGTAGAGATAAAGGGGGCGCAGAGCAACGACAAGTTGGCCAGCTTGGTCGACGGCATGGCACAGAACCTCGCGCTGGTGCGCGAGAAATTGGGTATCAAGATGCCGGTCGAGGAACCGTTCACGGCACCGCAGTACCAGGCTCCGGAAACCTTCAACGACCAGATCGCCGAACTGAGTGAAGCATACTTGGATATCACGTCGGCCTTGGCGAAGGACGACGTGACGGCGGCCCGTACTGCGGTTGAGCGGACTCTGACATCGCTCGAACAAATGCCCGTACAGCTTATCGAGGGAGAGACTGAAAACGCATGGGTGGAACAATCGACTCTAATGGGAGAATGGCTCAAAGCAATGCAGGATGCGGATGGCATCGACAAGATGCGGCTTAGTTTGGATTCGCTAACAGACGCCCTCGCCAATACATTGGAAGTGTTTGGTATTTCCCCCGATCCCCCGATTTACGAAGCGCACTGCCCCATGGCGCTTGATGGGAAGGGGGCCGAGTGGCTTCAGCGGGGAAGCGAAGTGCGTAATCCATACTTCGGCCAGTCCATGCTCTCGTGCGGAGAAGTCTTGCGAAAGGTCGGTGTGCCACATGCTGGGACCGGGAAGATGCCGGATATGGTCCATGGCGGCGAAAAGAAGGATTCCGCCGCCATGACACACGCCGGTGAGCACGCGGGGGACATGTCTCATGAGTGAACAACCTTCGGACGAGATGGTCAACACGCGTGAGCTGTCCTTGATTGACAAAGTTATTTGGTTTTGCCTGAACAACAAGCTCGTCGTCGGGCTCCTCATTCTCTTCTTCGTGGTCTGGGGGATATTGGTGGCCCCGTTTGATTGGGAATTGAGCAGTCTTCCTCGAAATCCGGTTGCGGTGGACGCGATCCCCGACATCGGCGAGAACCAGCAAATCGTCTTCACGGAGTGGATGGGGCGGTCGCCGCAAGACGTCGAGGACCAGATCACCTATCCCCTGACCGTTTCTCTGCTCGGAATTCCCGGCGTGAAGACGATCCGATGTTACTCGTTCTTCGGATTCTCGTCTGTGTACATCATCTTCAAAGAGGACGTGGACTTCTATTGGTCGCGAAGCCGGGTTCTAGAAAAGCTGAACAGCCTCCCGGCGGGCACGCTTCCGGAAGGCGTACAACCCATGCTGGGCCCCGACGCCACCGCGCTCGGTCAAGTCTATTGGTACACCCTCGAAGGCCGGGATCCAGACGGCAACCCCGCAGGAGGCTGGGATCTGGCGGAACTGCGGAGCATCCAGGACTGGTACGTCCGTTACGCGCTCCAGTCGGCGGACGGTATCAGTGAGGTCGCCTCGATCGGAGGCTTTGTCCAGGAATACCAAATCGATGTAGACCCGGACGCAATGCGCGCGGCCAACGTGCAACTCGGCGAAGTCTTCATGGCCGTGCGCATGTCCAATCTGGACGTTGGCGCCCGAACCATAGAACTCAACGAAGCCGAGTACATCATTCGGGGATTGGGATTTATCGAGAATCTGGAGGATATCGAGGAATCGGTTATCAAGGTCAACGACAACGTCCCAAGTCGGATAAAGGACGTAGCGAACGTAACGCTCGGGCCCGCGTTGCGGCGGGGCGCGCTCGATAAGGAAGGCGCTGAGGCCGTGGGCGGTGTCGTAGTCGTGCGCTACGGTTTCAATCCGTTGGCGGCCATCAAAAATATCAAAGCCAAAATCGAAGAAATCGCGCCCGGATTGTCGATCAAAGCTGTGATCGATGAAGAAAAAGTCGATCGTACTGAAGTGGAGCGTTTTGCCGAAGCTCACGGTTTCGAAGCGTATAAAGACCCTGGTCTGAATCAGGAGGCGTGGTTGGCGTGGTTAAAATCTGCTGATAAACAGGAATGGCCGGAGTGGATCACGACCAGCCAAGTTACCGTCGTTCCCTTCTATGACCGTACGGGACTCATTTACGAGACTTTGGGGACCCTGAACGAAGCCCTCATTCTGGAGATCCTGGTGACGATCATCGTCGTCATCGTGATGGTCCGCCACCTGCAAAGTTCAATACTGATCAGCGGTCTGTTGCCGTTAGCCGTTCTCATGTGCTTCATTGCCATGAAGGTTTTCGGGGTTGACGCGAATATCGTGGCCCTTTCGGGGATTGCCATCGCCATCGGCACCATGGTCGACATGGGGGTCGTGATCTGCGAAAACATCCTTAAAAAGCTCGATGAACTCGAACCGGGCGCAAGCCGCCTCCGTGCCGTGTTCGACGCGTCCAGCGAGGTCGGTTCGGCGGTACTCACGGCGGTCTCCACCACCGTAGTGAGTTTCTTGCCGGTATTCACCATGACGGCAGCCGAGGGCAAACTCTTCAAACCCTTGGCTTTTACCAAGACATTCGCCCTCATATCCTCGGTTATTGTAGCGTTGGTGATCATCCCGCCCGCTGCGCACCTTATAATAGCAAGCGACATACGCTCCGATCGTGTAAAAATGGGGTTACTCCTGGGGACGGTAGTTGCCGGATTCGCACTACTGTTCATTGCACCTTGGTGGGTCGGTGCGATACTGATGGCCTTTGCCGGATACCAATTGGTCGGGAAATACCTTCCGTCCACGGTGGCGTCGGCGGGGCCTTGGATTGCAAACGGTGTGGCATTGGTCTGCATAGTTACTCTTTTGACGCAGGAATGGGAGCCTCTGGGCCCCGAACGCGGCTTTATAAGAAACGTGCTTTTCGTGGTGCTACTCACAGGCGGACTACTGGGTTTCTTTCAAGTATTCCAACACACGTATCCTTACATATTGAGATGGTGCTTGAACCATAAGCTGAGCTACGTATCCTTTATTCTTGTCGTTATTGCGACCGGCTTCTCGGCTTGGCTTGGATTTGGAACCCTCTTTGGATTCGTGCCGCGAGCAGCCGGAAAGCTTGGTGTGTCGCCAGAGACGGTCCAGAGCTCAACCTTCTGGCAAATGGCATCCAATACGTTTCCCGGTTTTGGAAAAGAATTCATGCCGCCTCTTGATGAGGGTTCGTATCTCTATATGCCGACAACCATGCCACACGCCTCAATCGGTCAGGCCATGAAAGTCTTAACAGCCCAGGACAAGGCGTTAGCCGCTGTACCCGAGATCGAATCCGTGGTTGGTAAGATCGGCCGCGTTGAGAGCCCCTTGGACCCGGCTCCGATTTCGATGATTGAAACCGTCATCAACTACATCCCCGAGTACATTACCGACAAGGACGGTCATAGGGTGAACTTCCGGTACGATGCGGAGAACGACGAGTTCCTTCGTGACGAGGACGGAGCACCGATACCCGACCCGAACGGCCGTCCCTACCGTCAGTGGCGCGACAATATCCGGACGCCAGATGACATTTGGAAAGCGATCGTCGATGCCACGGAGATTCCGGGCGCAACTTCGGCGCCCAAGTTGCAGCCCATCGCCGCCCGCATCGTCATGCTTCAAAGTGGGATGCGCGCTCCCATGGGCGTGAAGGTTAAAGGCCCCGATCTGGCCACGATCGAGAAAGCGGGACTCGATATCGAGCGATTTCTGAAAGAGGTGCCCTCGGTCGAAGCTAGCGCAGTCATTGCGGATCGGATTGTGGGGAAACCGTACCTCGAGATCGACATCGACCGGAAGGCCATCGCCCGGTACGGCATCACCATCAAGCAGATGCAGGACGTGGTGGAAGTCGCCATCGGCGGACGCAAGATAACCACCACGGTGGAGGGACGCGAGCGTTATCCGGTCCGGGTGCGTTACATGCGCGAACTGCGTGACGAAATCGAAACATTAGGAACGATCCTGGTTCCGTCGCCGACTGGGGCACAAATCCCCATAACGCAATTGGCCGAGATTAAGTACGTTCGCGGCCCGCAAGTCATAAAGAGCGAAGACACCTTCCTGGTTGGGTATGTACTATTCGACAAGAAGCCGGACGCCGCGGAGGTGGACGTGGTCGAGGACTGCCAGCGGTACCTCAAAGAGAAGATCGCCAGCGGCGAGTTCAATCTTCCACCTGGCGTGAGCTACACGTTTGCCGGAAGCTACGAAAATCAGATCCGATCTCAGAAAACTCTCGCCGTCGTTCTGCCGTTGGCCCTTTTCGTGATCTTCCTAATCCTTTACCTCCAGTTCCGGTCGATTGCGACGACGTCCCTCGTATTCTGTGGAATTCTTGTCGCATGGTCTGGAGGGTTCATACTCATTTGGCTCTATGGGCAACCGTGGTTTCTTGACTTCAGCCTATTCGGGGTCAACCTCAGAGACTTCTTCCAAGTGCATCCAATAAATCTGAGTGTGGCGATTTGGGTGGGGTTCCTCGCGCTGTTTGGTATAGCATCGGATGACGGTGTCATCATCGCCACATTTCTGGACCAGAGTTTTGCCGCTCGTGAACCTGGAACCATCGCGGAAATCCGCGAGGCTACTATCGCCGGAGCAAAGAGGCGCATTCGTCCAGCCTTGATGACGGCGGGTACAACCATTCTGGCCCTGATTCCCGTATTGTCGTCGACCGGTAGAGGATCGGACATCATGCTACCCATGGCCATTCCATCATTCGGAGGAATGCTCTTCGTATTGTTGACGATTTATATGGTTCCTACGCTTTACTGCTGGGTAAAGGAAATGCAGTGGCGTTTGAGACAATCGCGGTAGTGTGTTGGGAGATTGAAAAGCACAATGGTACTCGGAATGCCTAAGGCGAAGGCCCGGCGGCTGTCCACGCGCGCCGCTATCATTGTGTTGCTTCTCCTCCTGATAATGATGGGGCACGTCTGGACGCCGGTGGGTCCGGCTCCGGTGCACGCGGTTCATGTGCTACTTCGTAAACTATTCATTCTCCCAATCGTTCTTGCGGCGGTGTGGTTCGGACTTCGAGGCGCGATCATTGCGTTGGTTGGATGCAGCCTATTCTATCTCCCGTATGTTTGGCTGGACTGGAAAGGGAACGTGCCGGAGAATATGAACCAATATGGGGAGATTGTAACCTTTTGGATTACGGGTGTCCTTGCCGGGGCCTTCGTCGGACGAGAGAAAGCGGCCCTCCGGGATGTCGCGCGGACCCACGAGGGCGCCCTGCTCGCTCTGGTGAACGCTCTCGACGCCCGGGAGCATGACACGCAGGCTCATTCGCTGCGGGTGCGCTCGTTATCGCTGCGTCTCGGACGGGCTTTAGGCCTGGATTCCCGGCGTCTCCGCATACTGAGTCAGGGCGCCCTGCTTCATGACGTGGGTAAGATAGGTATTCCCGACCATATTCTTCTCAAGGAAGGTCCGCTATCGTCGTCTGAGTGGGATATCATGAGGAAGCATCCCGAATTTGGCCAAGAGATTCTGGAAGCGGTGCCGTTCTTGCGCCAGGCCGCCGAGATCGTCGCGACACACCACGAAAAGTACGACGGCACAGGTTATCCACGCGGTTTGGCAGGAGACCAAATACCGCTGGGTGCTCGCATTTTTGCCGTCGTTGACGTATTCGATGCACTAACCCATGAGCGTCCGTATCACGAGGCTGTAGGGTTTTGTGAAGCGAAGGACACGATTCGCGACAGTGCCGGGACCCACTTCGACCCGCAAATCGCCGAGGCGTTTCTTGCTTTGGATGACTCCGAGATCGAACGAGTGATTTCGGAAAACTACTTGGTTTCGGCACAAGAGAGCTTGAACGTAAAACGCTGAACAACTGAATTCGGTTTTCAGGACTTCGTTGCACGCTTCCGAGAGGCATCGACCAAGAGAGAAAGGGGATACGTACGATGGCGACAATCGTCTTCCTGGTTGTTTTGGCGCAGACGCCGGTCGAACCTCCCGAGTTCTACGCTCCAAATGAGGAACTGCACAGTTACCTTATGGAGGCCATGGAAAACAACCCCGGATTGCACGCGCGCCATACGGAGTACCTGATGGCTCTACAAGAGATACCACAGGTGACTTCGCTCGAAGATCCCATGTTTACTTACGGCCAGTTCATTCAATCGGACATCAATCGGTTCAAGTTAATGTTTCAGCAGAAGTTCCCGTGGTTCGGCACGCTAAAGACGCGGGGCGAGAAGTCAGCCGCCGAAGCCGAGGCGCGTCTCCAACGATTCTTTGACGAGAGAAACCGCATCGGAATGGCTGTTAAGAAAGCGTACTTCGAATATGCTTTTCTTCGAGAAAGCATCAATGTGACACAGGCACAGGCCGACGTGCTGACCTATATGGAAGATACGGTGCGTGCCAAGTTCTCGCTCGGCCTCGCGAACCAGGACGACCTGGTACGCGTTTCCATCGAGCAGACGAAGCTGCAAGACCGGTATGACGGATTTTTGCGCCTGAAGCCGGCTCTAATGGCGCAGTTGAATGAAGTCTTGGGACGGGAACCAACCGGCGAGATCCCTTGGCCGCAGGAAGCCGCCTCTCCACCGGAACTGCCTCCGCTACCGATCGTACTCGCACGTGTGCGCGCCGCGAACCCGCAGTTGCGGGCGCTCGACTCAGAGATGGAGAGTTGGGAGAAGTCAACCGAGCTTGCGAAGAAAAGGAGATTCCCCGATTTCACGTTGGGTGTGGAGTATGTGTCTATCAGCAAACCCCGGCAGATTCGACCGGACCGACCTTATCCCGCAACGCTGAATGCCATTGAGCGCAGGCGTATGACAGCCGCAAATGCGGCGCAAACGGACCGACAAGCCGTTCGCAACGTTCTGCAGGGGCAGTCGGCCCAGTTTTCGGCCCCGGAACGAGGCATAACCCCCTTAATCGACGCCTATTCCATAGCGACCTATGATGAACCCATGGCGTACTCGGATGGGGGGGACGACAATATCATGCTCTCGTTGAGCGTAAACGTACCGCTTTGGCGGAAGAAGATACGCGCCGGCATCGAGGAAGCGCAGCTCGGCCAGAGTATGGTCGCAGATGACAAGCGGCAGGTGTCATTGTCTCTGGCCAGTGGAGCGGAGATGGCTGCATACCGCTTCGATGATGCGCAACGGCGATACGAGCTTTACGAGGAATCGTTGATCCCACAGGCTAGACAAGCGTACGAGAGCCTACAGAGCCAATATGGCACTACTGAAGGCAGTGCCGACTTTATCGACGTTTTGGATAGCGTGCAGACCCTGCTGAGGTTTGAGCTTGACCAAGTGAGAGCGGAGCGGGACTGGCAGATCGGCGCGGCGGAACTTGAATACTTGATGGGGGGTCCGTGGGCCTCGGAATTGACGGGGCAGGTACAGGAGCAAGAAGCCGAGGCCGTGGTATCTCAGAAGGACGGAGAAAAGGACTCAAGTCCGGAACCAGAATTGGAAGAATAGATGGGGCCGAGTCGGTACTCGCCTCTATCGAGATTCCGATGACCATCATCGCCAGGCCCATCGGTTTCCCCATATCCGGGTCGGTTTTACCATGCCGAGGTGCAGCCCCCGGTTCACTTCCCCACATCGAATGACATACCCATCCCACGTCGTTAAAACGACAATACTTGCCGAATCGAATCCTGACCATTTCGATGGACAGGTTCTGACCGAACCCCCGTCGCGGATCGTGGTTTATCCGCCCCAAAACCACCTAATTCAAGGCTTTCCGCTCCGATGGATCTTGGCACGAGGAATGCGTCTCTGCGTCTTGAGGGCGGTTGGTAAAGACCGCAGTCCACGGGGGTACTCGAAAAGGTACCACACAGACACCTCAAACAGTTTCCGGGCAGTGGATGTCCCGAAGCCAAAAAGCCACGGCATCCCGTATGGCCTCGCAAGGAGGCTATGAGGAGAACAGATATGAAACGCAAACTATACAGTTTCGGCACGCTAGCAGTCGTGGGGATCTTTGCCATCGCACTGTTCGGTAGTATTGCCGAGGCCAAACCAATCATCGACAAAGGCGATCTGGGCAAGTACGAGCGCGATGGCAAGTTCTTGCGACGGATTCTTACTTCGCCTTCGGAAGTGGGTTCGCCCGGACAGAGCGCCGTAACCAGCACGGCCCGTGAAGTCCGTTATGACAAGGGCGAACTTGGTACGTGGGTGCGTGATGGCCGCCGCGTCTCGAAAGAGGTTAAAGGAGTATCCGGCCATCGGTCGTCGCGGCAAGGTTTCCAGGAACCGCACTATATGGTCGTCGACCACATCAAACATATCCACCGTTTCCCCGATTGACTTGTTGCTCCGAGTCGCTTCCGGGGAATAAGTGGAGCACGCTCCAGTCAAGTAGAGGCTGGAGCGTGCTCTGTACATCTCGCTCTCCAAGTTGTCCCTCGTGACGCAGGGAGGAATCAAAAATGTTCGTGCATCACGCAAGAAAGTCATATAGACTCGTCATCTGGGTACTTCTTGTGTGCGGTGTCAGTTTCCTTACGGGTTGTGCGACGCAGCGTTCTGCGACATCTGGCGACACCTCTGCGCGCAAAGATACTTCTATTTCCCAGGCGGGGAAACCTAACCCACCCTTTCAGAGCTACCGGCACCTTGGCCACACGCATTTCAAACGCAGTACCCAAATCAATTAAGAGAGACGATATATGGGAATGAGCGGCGTGGAAACGTGGCACGCGGCAAGGTCGTTATGACTGTGCGAATGAGAACGGGTTCAGGCGACTCTTCCGACATGTGCGCCCACAATTGTATTTGCTATACATGATCACCGAGTTCGACGAGATCACCTTCCGGCACTGTGAGTAGCACAAGCAGAGTATCCATAGTGGGTACGGGCATGTATTGTTCCCTGTGCGACCGCCGCGACCTTCGGGGTCCCAACCCAAAGGTCGAGGAGGTCGTTGGGCGACCAACCGCCGCACGGTGACCCGGTGACGACCACCGCCTTCGTTGGATTATGACCCCAACGAGGGTCTTGATAGTACCGTATTCGGCCTGAGTATGTCATGAAGGGGCAGTCATGCGGCGAGCCTCTGGGCTTGGGTTTTGGATAGATCGAGTCGTTGTTGGATGAATTTCGCGAGGATTGGGGCTGGGGAGTTATCCGCGAGAAAATGGGGTAGGGTGTTGCGCAGGGCGCAGGCGACGACGGCCTCGGAGGAGACGATGCCGGGGCGTATGGTGCGCAGCCAGGACCCTAATGAAGCCCATACGAGTTGGGGGACGGTGGTGGCGAGAGCCTACAGGATGCCTTGGGCGATGAGTCCGAGTTGGATGAAGCGGTGGTAGGCGGCGAGCTTCCTGCGGACGGCGTCGCGGTACGCGGCGGGCTTGCGGTGCAGGTACTGGTCTTTGGCCTTTCGGGTGATGGGGGTCATGTCCCGCATCCAGAAGTGGTAGAGGAAGGCGCCAACGACGTGCAGGGCGCTCTTGAAGCTGACCTCGATCTTGAAGCGGTAGCCATACAGGCGGATGACGTCGAGGGGTGCCAGCGCAAGGTCAGTGGTCATGAGGATGAGGCGTCCGCGGGAGGGATGGGAAACGGCGACGAAGCGGACGAGGATGCCGACGGGCCGCCAGAGCAGGTCGCGGCTGCATACGCGCAGGAGAACGCCGGCCTCGCCATAGACGGGGCTTTCCAGCGTCTGCATGAGGCCGGACTCGTCGAACAGGCGCTTGAGCGGATACTTCTCCCCGTAGCGTTTGGGCCGTCCGCGCTTGCGGCGTTCCGGGGCCGGGGCGGGCAGGTAGCCGACGTCGTTGTGGCGCACACGGGTGACCAGATGATGTCCCAGGCGAAGGAGCGGCAGACCGCTACGACCGCCGGGCCTCCCTCATCACCGCACAGCTCCCCGTCAAACACTGGCACGAGACCATCGGCGATCCTACTCTGGCCGATGCCATCCTCGACCGCCTCATCCATAACGCCTACACCATAACCCTCAAGGGAGAGTCCATGCGCAAGAAGAAACATTGAATTCCGCTGGATGATGCGATAGAAGAACACAACCAGTTGAACCGCCCGCGTCGCTACGCTCCGATTAAGGGCCGCCATCCTTCGGAATAAGTGGTCCGATTCGCTCGGAAACCCCGGGCGCCTTCGCTCGGATTAGGGGGGCGCGATCCTTCGGAATGGCTGGGCGCCTTCCTTCGGATTAAGTGGCCGGAATCATCGGAATACGCACGGTGACGCTTGCCATCGAACTGTGTAAGCTCAAGCAGACGCTGGAGCAGGAGAAATAGGGCGAGAACACGGTACTCTCAAGGAGGATATACTTGTGAAGTACTGTCCTTGCGTATTTCGGCGAAACTGATCGGCCGTTTCGGAGTAAAGCGCCCGGGCATTTCGGTTTTATCCGATCACTCGTTTCGGTTTATTACGTCCACCTGTTTCGGAGGCGATCACCCGTCGGAGCGCAG
>JADLCA010000210.1 GCA_020847495.1 Candidatus Hydrogenedentota bacterium
ATCAAAAACCCCGCGAATGAAATCCGTGTGATCACGTACGATCCGACCCATCCCAAGGCGGGCGCGGATGGCTATGTCGTCGCGCCGCACCAAATCACGGACGTCCACATCTGGCGCGACGAAGTGCTGCTGAACTCCGGGGAAAAGGACGCCGAAACCGGCGAGCCCGTGCATCGCTATGACGCGACCACATCGGTAGAGTTGGTCTTCCTCGCGGATATGCAGCCCTATCAGGACAAGGTGTATCAGGTTGTGTATGGCAACCCGAAGGCCGAGCCGGTCGCCCTGGAGACGGAGCTGAAGGTCACCAAGGGCGAAGGCATGAGCGAGACCGTCGAAAACGGGCTGTACCGGTACTTCATGTCCGAAAACAGTGGGGCCGTGGAGCAGGTGACCATCCTCGGCCAAGGCGAGCCCGTGCTGCTGGAACACAAGCTGGAGACCAATGGCGCGGTGCACTGGAATCCCGGAATCTACTCGCCCCCGACCCCGTGGGTTCACGCCAGCGATTGGGAAACGCCGGTCTACAGCCACATCACCGGCCCGCTGATGCACCGTTCCCGCCGTTTTGCCCCGTTGCCCCACATGGATTCGGTCGATGTGGCGATCTCGTATGAGTTCTACGCGGGCCAACCTTACACGATTATGGAATCGTTCATGGACGTGCTGAAGGACCATTACGTCCAGGCGCTCCGCAACGGCGAACTCGTGTTCAACCACGCGGTGCTCAACGAGTTTGTGTGGAAGGACTCCCTGGGCAAAGTGCAGAGCCTTCTTATCGAAGGGTCGCGCAAGCACCCCATCCACGCGTTGGAAGTGCCGGCCAAGACGCCCTGGATGGCCTTCATCAATCGCGAGCAGGGCGTGGGCTTCGCACAGATAACGCTCGCACTCGAGGCCGGCAACCGCTACGGCCAGCCCGCCAGCCTCGCACAACCCTACTTCTATGTGCAGAACGGCCCCTGGATTTACTGGGCGCGGCCGCTGGTCTATCCGTTTGGCGGCCTGAATTTCACGCGCATGATGCCGGTGCGCGCGGGCAGCTTCTATCTCGAGCGCAGCGCGTGGGTGCCCTTCCGTTTCGCGGAAGGCGACGACCCCTTCGCGGAGATCGAGCGCTTGCAGAAGCAACTCACTCATCCCATCGAAGTGAATGAGTGGATGCCCACCAATCCCCGGACGCCTGAGACCTGGGTCATGCCGATCCTCACAATGCCTTTTGATGAGGGCGTGGCCGGCGCCTTGAGCGGACACAAAGAGGTGAAGGAAGGCGAAGCCGAAGCGAAGGGCAAAGAGCAATGATGCGATCAGTCTTGTCATTGAGTGCGCCGCTGCTGATGGCGCTTTTGATCCCGTCGGCATGGGCTGTGCCCGTTGACGTGCCGCTCTCCGTGGAAACGGGGCGCGATGTCGGCGACGGCCAGGTACTGTATCCGGCGCCGTATGACCCAAAGGCAGTAGCGGACGTGCAGTTCGTCGCCCCCACGGTCGAGTATCCCTATTATGAGATCGTGCTGCCGCTGGGCGAGTGGACGGAAGGCACGAACGCCACCGTCTCGAAGGTCCTCGTCAACGGCACGGACTCCGATTCTTTCTATGTGTTTGTCGATGGCTTTTCGCATGTGCAGTCTGGCTGGATCACGCATGAAAGCGCCACCGCGCCGAATGTGGTGCTGGTGACGCGCTCGGTATGGCACAACGGCGAAGCCACGGCCATCGACGCGGAGATCACGACGACTGGCGCCGATGGTGCAACGAAGACCGTCACGAAGCACTTCGATGTGAAGGCCCCCGATGCAGGCGGCGCCCCTGCGGGCTGGAAGCGGTACCAGAGCCTCGTCCTGCACGAGCAGGCCGGGCTCGCGCGCGTCAACGAGCCTGTCGAGTTCTCCATCACGGTCCGCGCGGAAGATTGCGCGAATCTCGCGCGTGAGCTTCGCCTCTTCGCATATGCGCCCGTCGGGGGATCGCCAGAGCCGCTTTCCGTGCAGACGTTCAACGCGCGGGAGTTCAAAGGCACGCCTCCAGGCACGTCGAACAAAAACTACCTGCAGCACCCGTCCAAATCGGTGGAAGCGGTGTTCTTTGCGAGCGTGCCCGCGAATGAGGCGCGCCTGTTCCTGATCTTCTACGACAACCCCGAAGCGCCGGAACCCGAGATCCCCAAGACTGACCTCTCGGTCGAGGGCCCTTCGCTGGGTGCTACAGTTGATAATCAGTACTTTCGCGTGCAGCTCGACCCCAAGTCGGGCCAGATCGCGGCCATAGATTTGAAGGGCCGCGAAGATCGTCCCGTCCCATGCCTCACGAATTCGTACAGCCGCGCGGTGCATTGGAATCCCGACTCGTTCAGTGACAACGGCCAGTGGGGCCACACCTTTGCGTGGAACCCGCCTGACCGCACTGTGGTGACGGCCCGCGGCCCGCTCATGTTCCGCGTGACCAACAGCGGGCGCATGCCGGAGTACACGCCGCAGGTGCACGCGTCCGTGACGTACACATTCTATGCGGGCGTGCCGTACGTAGAGTGCACCACCGTGACCGAAGTACGCGATCCGCTCAACGCCTCCGCCATTCGCAACGGCGAAATCGTGCTCGACTCGCACCTGATCGACCACTTCGTCTGGAAGGAGAAGTCCGGCCAGCGTCGCATGGCGCGCACGCTCCACGGGCCCAACTGGCAGGACGAATGGGCCACGCGCGTCGACCACGATGTGCCGTGGATTGCCATGACCAACGAGGCCGAAGGGTACGGGGTCGGCGAGGCCATCACCTCATCCATCGCATTCAACGCTGTGCGCGGCGAGGCGACGGACCACCGTCCCGCGTTCTATCTCTACTACCACCATTTCTGGAACTTGCCGCTGACCTACTTCACGCGGGGCTGGGTCTACCCGTTCAGCGACTACCAGCGCGGGCCCATCCTCCAGGTCGACGCGGGCTCCACCTATGTGGACAAGATGGCCTTCATGCCCTTCTACCTCGCGGAGGAAGGCGACCGCTACGGGGCCATCGATACCGTGAGCGTGCAGGTGCTGAATCCCCTGGTTCAACGCTGGGGACGCTGACCAAGCACGGCCCAACACCCATCGCCGGGACACCGCAGGCGCAGGACCTCCTGCGCCTGCTTCGTTCCCGGATCAGCCGAAGAATCTCTCGCAGAGACGCAAAGCCGCAAAGATCAGATGCGATTTGCTTGACGCGACTCCGCGGATCGCCGAGCTCTTCCCTGCGCCTTGGCGCCTTGGCGAGAGATTGTATTTGGGGATTCTCCACGCCATCTTGTCCCGCGCTGTCTACTCGCGGTATTGTAATAGACGCCATTCACCACATTCGGGGGATACCACTCATGTTTTTCAGACGCCGTGGCGAGGAGAAGGCAGCACCGTCCAACTCGACTCCGGTAGGCGACCCGGAAGGCGAGGACAGCAATGACCAGCGGAGGCTTCGCCGCAGGGTCATTCGCAAGACCTGCCACGTGAAAGTGGAGTTTGCGGTCGGATTTGCCGTGGGCACGAGCGATGTCATGCACATGGACACGCACACCACGAAGGGACGCCTCCTGGACTTGAGCCTGGCCGGCGCCTGCGTGCTCACCAAGTACGAGATTACCCCTGGCCAAGAGGTCTCCCTCGAGATCGACTTGCAGGGGCTCATGACGATCACTCCCAAGGCACAGGTGCGCTGGACCAAGCCCATCCTCGAAAAGAAGGGCCACGCGTGCGGCGTGCTGTTCCACACGCTTTCAGAAGAGGATCAGCGCAAGCTCAAGCGCTTCCTCAAAGACCTGGAAGAACAGATAGCCAAAAGCGATTCCGAGTAAGCATGCTGCCTGTGCCTCATGGCTTACCCGGTGGTCCGATCCGTCTGGACGTCCTATCGGTCCGATCCGTCCGATCCTTGAATCCCTCACAATGCTGAGCGGTGAGGACTCCCGGCCTTGCCGCCAAGATGCGCGCACGCGTCGCGCAGTGATATACTCCGTCTCCCGGTGCCCTTGAGGCGATTCCTTGCTCGCCCGGACCGAAGTACTTCCCTGGGCGCCGGCCAGTGTTCAAGCAAGGTCGGTTACGCCATCGCGTACAACGACTCGCGGATATGTGCACCGGGGCGGCGGTTCCCGCTGCCAGGTCATCCCCGACGTAAGGTATTGTCCAGTCATGCTTTGGTTCGCGGAACTGTTTCAAGGCGAATCGGTCGCCAGTTCCATTCTCATTCTCAGCCTTGTTGCCTTCACCGGGATTGCCCTGGGCAGCCTGCGCCTCAAAGGAATCGGGCTCGGAATCGCCGGAGTGCTCTTCTCCGGGCTTCTCTTCGGCCACTTCAAGTTCGGCATCAACCACGAGGTCATGGAATTCGCCCGGGAGTTTGGGCTGATCCTCTTTGTCTACACCATCGGCCTCCAGGTGGGGCCCGGCTTCCTCGCCTCCTTGCGGCGCGAGGGACTCCCGCTCAACCTGATGGCAGCGAGCATTGTCGTGCTGGGTTCCATCACCGCAGTTGTCATCAGCTATGCGGCGGGAATCGAGATTCCCGTGGCCGTGGGCCTGCTGTCGGGCGCCACGACCAACACGCCAAGCCTGGCCGCCGCCCAACAGGCGCTCGCGGATGTGGCTGCGGGTGATACGGGCGTGGCCACCCTCCCCGGCCTGGGCTACGCGGTCGCATATCCCTTCGGCATCATGGGCATCATCCTGACCATGCTCCTGATTCGCGCGCTCTTCCGGGTCAACACCCCTAAAGAGGCCGAATCGCTTCGGCAGAAGCTCGAGCAAGGCGTGGAGCCACTGGAGCGCGTTAATCTGATCGTAGAAAACAGCAATCTCGAAGGCCTTCGGTTGGGTGAAATCTCGCTCTTTGAGGACGCGGGCGTCGTGATCTCCCGCGTGCGTCATGGCGATCAGCAAGCCATCGCGCATGCGGACACCATCCTTCATCTGGGCGACATCGTGCTCGCGGTGGGACCCAAAGCCAAACTGCACGCGCTGAAGCTGTTGGTCGGCAAGAAGACGGATGTCGATCTTTCAACGGTGCCCAGCAACATCACCAGCCGCACGCTGATCGTGACCAAGAAAGGCGTATTGGGCAAGACCGCGCATGAGCTGGGGCTGCGCGCCCGTTATGAAGTGCAAATCACGCGCGTGCGGCGTTCCGGTTTGGAGTTGCCGGTAAGCCCAACGCTACGATTCCAATATGGCGACCGGGTGATAGCGGTGGGTGAACCTCAACGGATCGAACAGGTCGCATCGCTGCTAGGCAATTCGGAGAAGGCGCTCAACACCCCCGAGATCATCCCGATATTCGTCGGGGTGGCGCTGGGCGTGCTCGTCGGCAGTTGGCCCTTCCACTTCCCCGGCGTGCCCGCACCCGTGAAGCTCGGCCTCGCCGGCGGCCCGCTGCTGGTCGCCATCATCCTGAGCCGCATCGGCAAGATCGGCCCGCTCGTCTGGTACCTGCCGGGCAGCGCCAACTTCATCCTCCGCGAAGTGGGAATCGTCCTGTTCCTGTCCTGCGTGGGCCTGAAGGCAGGGGATCAGTTCGTGGCCACTTTGGTTCAGGGCGACGGCCTCCGCTGGATGGCCCTGGCCTCCCTCATCACGTTGATCCCGCTTGTCGTGGTGGGACTGGTTGCGCGCTTGTTCCTGAAAACAAACTTCCTCACCATCTGCGGACTGCTCGCGGGCAGCATGACCGACCACCCCGCCCTGGCCTTCGCGGGCAACATCACGAATTCTGATGCGCCAACGGTTTCGTATGCGGCGGTCTACCCCCTGACGATGATCCTCAGGGTGATCCTGGCCCAACTCATCGTGCTGCTCTTCATGCGCTGATACGGCCACCTTTCAATCTTCCGGCCATTAGGAACCATAAATGGCATTTTATGAATACTAATAGTAGTCGATGAGTTTCGCAGATCGAAAAAGCAACGCTGTGTATTGGCGACATCGCAATAGGCAAAAAACCAAGTAAGCAATATTAACGACTTATAAATATGATGTTATGACTACGAATAGTATATAATACAATCCACCCCTAGCCCATTTCGACCTGCAGTTCCTCCCCCCGCAACAGATGCACCGGCGAGCTGAATGTGACCGTGCACTTCCCCTCCGCAAACTGAACCTTGCCCCGCACCGACCCGCGCCGCCGCATCACGCGCGTGCGCACGCCTTTCAGGCCGGGTGGGCACTCCAGAGTTAGCTCGTTCAAGGTCAGTTCCCCGTAGCGGATCGAAACCGCGTTGCGCTGGCGTCCCTTTTCGCGCTGCTGCGAGACGGAACCCCATCCCTTTGATGCCACGAAAAAGCCCTTGAAGTTCTCTGGGGTGATGCGCGGGGCCAGCGTCAAGGAGCCCGACTCCGCATCGTACAGCAGGCCCGCGGCCGCGGTCACGAGCGAGTACGAGGACATCGCGCGGGCGTAGTGGCCGCCGCATTCGATTTCGGACCACGGGTTCCGCTGGCTGCCGGTGTAACGGTCGCGCGCGCCGCGGACAACTTGCAGGCCCTCCTGTGCCATGCCCTCGTAAATGAAACTTGCGGCCACGTGGTACTCGATCCCGGTCCACACTTCATCGCAATAGAGGATCGGCCGTTCAGGGCGGCCGCCCTTGGGCCACGTCGCCGTGAGCAGTCCCTTCTCCGTCCCTTGCGCAAACACACGCTGCTGGTGCTGATGATTCGAGAGGTCCGCGCGCCAGTTGTACTGGTGGATGGCCTTCAACGTCTGCCGCACATGCTCTTCAGGAAGCACGTAGCCCAGTCCCAGGATATACGCCCACCACTGGCCGAGCAGTTGATCCGAGTGACAGCCCGGCCCATAGCAGTTGCCCTCGTTGTAGGTGTTCGCATTTGCGTCCGGCGCGTCGAATACGTTCACGTAGTACTCGCCATTCCAGCAGATACGGTCGTAGGCTTCGCGGCCCAACTCAAAACGCCGATGGAATTCGCTTGCCGTGTCCGGTTCGCCCATGATGAGCGCCATCTCCTCCGCGGCGCGCAGCGCGGCGAGATACAGAGTCCCGATGAAGGTGTTGCTGCCGTACAGGTGTGTGTCGTAGGTGTTCGGCTGTTCGCCCCGGATCACGCCCGTGCCATCCGGGTCGTGATAGCTCATGACGTACCGCATGAGCGTCTTGGCGCGCTCCCACACCGTAGCAAGCCACGCCTTGTCGCCCTGCAATCGGTACTCGCGGTACGTCTTGAGGATCGTCCCCAACTCGCCGTCCAGCGCGGGATGGTGCGGACCGCCGATTTCCCACTCGAGGCGTGGCAGCGAAAGGGGAAGCACCGTCCGGTGCGGAATGTAATGCTTCTCCGGATGCATCTGCACGAGCAGATCGGTTTCGCGCACGTTGCGCTCGAGCGCGGGCAGGAGAAACGCCGTGGACATCGCGTAGTTGTACACATGCGTGCAGTTCATCGGGCAGCAACGATCGCTGCCTTCAACTCCGCCCACGGTGCCGTCCTCGAGCCAGATGTAGATCGGCGAACGCATGATCGAAGCGTTCGCGGTCACGGCGTCCAGGAAGTACCTCGGCAGCGTGCTGTTGTAAAAGGTCGTGTGGAACTGATGCGTCTCGTCTTCGAGGCGGGAGCGATTCGCGGCCAGGTATCCGGCCACCTCCGTGGCGTTTTTGAACCAGTTGTTGTACTGATTCCCGAGGCGATGGTCGTACTGATAACGGGGCGGGCCCCAGCCGTAGGTTTCGTCGCGCCAACGATTCGGGAAATGCCACGCGAGGGCCAGGGTCACGATGCGCTCTTCGTTCGGCTGCAACGTGAACGTGTTCGACAGCGCGCCGTTCCACGTGCGCCCCGGCGCGCTCGGCCCCGTAGTGCTGGCAGCCAGGCGGCCGTCGTCCGCAAAGTCGCTCCACAAGGTGTCGAAGGAATCCCATTGGGCGCAGGCCGTGACCTCCCCTGTGCCCGCGATGAGGGCGAGGGCCATGGTTCCGGCGAGTGGAGAGTCCGGCGCCATGCCGGTCATGGGCGTATAGGCGACACCGCGGGCCGCCGCGCACAGATTGCCGATGATGGCTTTGCGATCCGCGCCTTGAGCCCAGGTTTCCGGAAGCCCATTGCAGACTACAAGCACACCCTTGCCGAAAGCGCCGCGTACGGCGAGCGGGGTACCGGAGTCCGTCTCCATGAGAATCTCAGCGCCTGAAGCAAGCCGGAAGAAACGAAACCGATGGAATCCCGCCGCAGTTACCGAAGCGCTGCCCACGCCCGCGAGTATCGATGATCCCGCCGCGACGGGGGCGTCTTCCGCGGGCGGCCTCAGGTTCTGAAACTTGAACGGCAGCGCGGCGCGGAAGCGCTTCGCCAGGTCTGCATCGATCTCGTCGGAGCGCGCGGAATCGCTGAACACAATGTGATCGACCAGGATATGGCCCCATCCCCCTGTATGGCGGTCGATAATCTCGATGGCCGCTTGTTTGCCTTTGTGCGCACGCACATCCCACAAGACGGGGCGCAGCATTTCGGTGTTATCGCCCGTGGCGGTGGCAACAACGTTGCCGTCGATTACGAGATTGACGCACGTCTCGCCGGGGTGTTTTCCGCCGCCCACCCGCAGGTGGATGAATCCGCGTGTGATGGTGAACGCGCGTGAAGTCGCCGTGCCCTCAGTGCCGTCGCCTTGGAAGAACGTGTTGACGAGGTACGTGCCTTGCCAGCCGCTGACCGCGTTTTGATTGGGGAGCGTCCCCGTAGCGGGCGCGCTGCCGAAACAATCGCCCTCAATGGTCCAGTTCGCGTAGGTGCCGGACTCCCAGTCTTCGAAGATTTCCGAATCGTCCGCGGCATTCTTCTTCACGAGTTGCGCCAGGAGCGACTGGTCGTCATTGGTGAGCACGACGCGCGCCCCGGCCTCGACGGCATCGAGCAACGCCGCCAGCGCGGTGGGCGAAAGCGCTCCATTTGTATCCGCCACGAAGAAGACATCACCGGGTTGCACCGCGTCAGGCTCTGGCAGGGTTCCAGCCAACGTCACCTTCGTGTTGCCGCAGTGCCGCATTGCGTAAGCGATATCTTCGTGATTCGTGAACAATCGCGTGGGTTGTGCGAAGGACTGGGAGACGCCCTCCTTCGCGCCGAGAAGCAATGTCGGAGAACCATCATGCTCTTCAAGCGTATTCGTGTTCCCGCCAAAATCGGCATGATGCGTATCCTTCAGCCCACGATAGCCATCCCACCCCGCCAGGTTGGGCACCGAGGCCAAGAGCGAAGCTTCCACGGCCTGGGCCGTACGATTCCGCACGGCGAAGGAAAGAAGAATGGCTGGTAGCCCGCTTTCCTTCGTGTTAAGCGGGATGAAGGGGGAACAGGCCTCAAGCTGCACAGTGACCGGCAGCTCATCGTCCAGATAACGTACCCACGCGAACGGATATTCGCCCTCAAATTCGATGTCCTTGACCGGGACCGCACTCCCCATCCCGCCAAGTTGCAGCAAGCGCGCAGCGATCTTGCCTTCCGCGGTGCGGGTGTGCAGGGCAAAGAACGAGCCGGAAACGTTGGCGTTAGCATAGAAATTGTTCACGATTTGCCATGGATTCAGCGTGCCGTCGCCGCACAAGTAGATTTGTCCGGCGCCGAAGCCGCCCAGTGGCATGGCGATGTACGTCAATTCCTCGCCGCGGTAGACACGGCGCTGTCCCTGTTCCAGCAGCGACGCGCTCCAGGCGTCCAGCGCTTCGGGCGCAGTCTGAGCCTGCGACGTCAGCGAGGCCACAGACAAGGCGCCTGTTGCCGCAGCCGCGGTCTTGATGAAATCGCGGCGATTCAGCCCCGTTCCCGCGGGTTGGGGCCGGCAGCATTGCTTACCAGGGCAGCATTCGAATTGTGGCGGTGTCATGACGAATCAGTCTCCCGTGAGTCGATGGTGAATCATGGCGAAGATACTACGCTATGCCCCGAAGCGCAAGATGGAGACTCCCGCGCGTCAGGTTGTGGAACGCGTGACCACGCGGCACAGATCGCGGCCGCGCGCGGCGGTGGCGAGCGCCTCTTCAGCATTGGCACCGGTGGCCACCACCCAGCCAATCCGGTCGCGGGTCCGGCAGTCGGTGATGTGGCCCACTTTCTCGCCGGGTTGCGCATTGATGCGGACGGCGGCAACCCCAGGCAGCGCGCGCGCCTCTTCCACCCCCTCCACCGCGGCAATGATGCCGGAAGGAGAAGGAATCCAACTGGCTGCGGCCGCGCGATCCGCACTGGGCTTCAATCGCGGGGATTCGCCGATGGCTACGCGCAGACACCCTGCGAGGCAGTCGATGCCGTACGCCAAGCGGATCAGCGCGGACTCGATCCGCGCCGCGCCCAGATAGGCGCCAATCTCAATGATCTGCGGACCCTTGTCGGTCAAGATCATCTCGACGTGCGCCGGACCTGTCTTCATGCCGATCGCGGTCAGCGCGGCGCGCGCCGTGGCGATGAGCGCACCTTGCGCCGTTGTGCTTACGCTGGCCGGCACGAGGAGCCCTGTGGCGTACGGGTGAATCGACTGGGAACGGATGCGCCTCGTGATGCCAAACACGTGGTACTCCCCGTCCACCTTGATGCCTTCCACGGAGTATTCATCGCCCAGCATGACCTCCTCGACAATCACGACGCCGAGCGCGGAGTGTTTGGCCGCCATGGTGAACGCGAGCGAGACTTCTTCGATCTGATCGACGAAGCGAACGCCCTGGCACGCATAACCATCCGCGGGTTTCACGATCACCGGCAACCCGACCGCACTCGCCGCTTCTTCAGCTTGTTCCTCGCTGATGACCTCGCGGTACTGCGGGTTCGGGAATCCCTTCGCGGCGAGGGCCTGGCGCAACGCGACTTTGTTTCGTGTGCGCGTGGCGGCCCAAGGCGACACGCCGGACAGTCCCAGCTCGCTCGCCGCTTGCGCCACCGCCTGCACGGATTCTTCGATGGACGCCACGACGCCCACGGCATCTTCCGCGATCGCGAGTTGCTTGATTGCTTCGGGACTGGTGCAATCGCCAGACACCGCGGCCGCATTCACCGAGGAGTCGCCCCCATCCCCCTGAGGATTCAGCACAATAGGCTGCAACCCAATTTCCGCCGCGGCGCGCAACAGGTCCGGCTGCGGTGAACCGGCAATGATAATTCGCTTGGCCATTTTGATTCTGACTCCGGTGCGCCATAATAGCAGGTCGGCGGCGCACAGCGAAGCATGGAGCACGCGCGCCCGCAACCGCGGAGGATTTGTCGTGGGCAAGGATTTCGTTCTCGCCATGGACCAGGGCACAACCAGTTCCCGCAGCATCGTGTTCGACGCGGCGGGAGCCATTCGTGCCTCGGTATCGCAGGAGTATGAGCAAATCTACCCGCAGCCCGGTTGGGTGGAACACAACCCCGAGGCCATCTGGGACTCGCAAATTGCCACGGCCCGCGCCGCCATCACGCAAGCCGGTCTTTCCGCGCGCGACATCGCGGCTATCGGTATCACCAATCAGCGCGAGACAACCGTGGTTTGGGATAGGGCCTCAGGGCGCCCGGTATTCAACGCCATCGTGTGGCAGTGCCGCCGTACCAGCGACTACTGCGCACAGCTCAAAGAGAAGGGCCTGGAGCCCGAGGTCCGGCAACGCACGGGGTTGGTGCTCGACGCCTACTTCTCCGGTACGAAGCTACGCTGGATCCTCGACCACGTGGACGGCGCCCGCGCTTTAGCGGAGAAAGGCGGTCTCTGCTTCGGAACGGTGGACTCGTGGCTCTTGCACAAACTCTGCGGAGTCCACGCCACGGACTACTCCAACGCGTCCCGCACACTGCTCTTCAATATCCACACTCTCGATTGGGACGACACGCTGCTCGAGGCGCTCGACATTCCCCGCACCATGCTGCCGGAAGTCAAGCCCAGCAGCTTCATCTACGGCATCACCAAGGTGTTCGGCCCCGAGATTCCGGTCGCCGCGCTCTGCGGAGATCAGCAGAGCGCTCTTTTCGGCCAAGCGGCCTTCGCACCGGGCGAATGCAAGAACACCTACGGCACGGGGTGCTTCCTCCTGATGAACACGGGCGAACGCCCTATTGAATCGCGCCATGGCCTGCTCACCACAGTCGCCTGGGGCCTCGACGAAAAGGTCGAGTACGCGCTGGAGGGCAGCGTCTTCATCGGCGGCGCCGTAATCCAATGGCTGCGCGATGAGATGCGCCTCATCGACTCCGCCACCCAAAGCGAATCCGTCGCTGCGGAAGTGGAAGACAACGGGGGAGTCTACGTGGTCCCTGCATTCGTCGGACTCGGCGCGCCGCACTGGAACATGTCTGCCCGAGGCACAATTACCGGCCTGACGCGTGGCAGCGGCCGCGCACACATCGTGCGTGCGGCGCTGGAGTCCATTTCATTTCAATCGGCTGACGTCATCCGCTGCATGGAAGCAGAACTCGATTCTCGAATTCCTGTCCTCAAGGTGGATGGTGGCGCGGCTCGCAATAATCTGCTGATGCAACACCAGGCCGACGTGCTGGGAGCGCCAGTGTTGCGCGGACAGACCACGGAGACAACCGCCTTGGGCGCTGCATTTCTTTCGGGGCTTGCTGTCGGTATGTGGAAGGAAAAGAATGAGTTACGTCAAATATGGCGACAGGAACGCGAATTTGTTCCACAATGGAACGAAAGCAGACGCGATATCGCTGTAAGTGGCTGGCGTAAAGCAATTAACAGGACTATCGCGTGAATCCGCCCTATGTGTCCATCCAGGGGCAAGAAGGGGTTTGCGTTCTTGAAGAGTCCATGATACAATAAGGTTGGTCAGCGCCACATGTGGCGTTTCTCCTTCCGCGGAGGCCTCGGTACGAAAGTCCGAGGTCTCTAAAACAACTCGCGGCCAGGAGCATACTTCGGGCTGCGGAGTGTTCAATAGATTTGGACC
>JADLCA010000211.1 GCA_020847495.1 Candidatus Hydrogenedentota bacterium
ATCCTAGTGCTTCGTCTCAAGTGAATCAAGTCAGACTCAAGCTTGTCAGCGTAGTTCCGCGTTTCTCGGCGTTCGTCTGTGTTCGTCCGTGCAGGTCCGTGCCCCCCCCCGCCCGCTTTAATGACCCGCGCGGCCCCGGTATAATCCCCCGATTGGCCGCCAAGCACAGGCCATATAGAAAGCACCAACCATCCGCGAAACCTCTCGCGGTGCGATATTTGTCACGGAGGTCCATGAACCAGCAACCAATCGTCTACCCCTCCGGGCCGGACGCCGATCCCGCCGTGTGGAATGCGCTGCTCGGTGACACCTTGCGCGTTTCCAAGAGCCCAGGCTGTGTCGCGTACATCGGAGACTTGCAGAAGACCTACCTTCACGAGGCGTCCGGTTTTCGCCAGATTGCGCCCGCGAGTCTACCCGTCCAGAAGGACACACCCTACGACCTGGCGTCGCTGACAAAGGTCGTCGCCACGGCCACGGCACTGATGCTCCTTCACGAAGCAGGACAACTCGAACTGGACCGCTCCGTCTTCCACTACCTCCCGATTCCCGCGTTTGAGCCGATTACGGTCCGTCACTGCCTCACGCACAGCGCGGGCTTGGTCTCAGGCCTTCCGTATTACAAAGAGTCCAGCACCATCGACGAAATGCTCCAGCGCTACGCGGCCCTGCCCCTGAAGTGGAAGCCCGGCACGCGCTGGCTCTACTCCGACGTGGGATTCATGATCCTCGGGCGCATTGTGGAAATCGCTGCCGCCGACGCTCTGGATCGTTTCTGTGCCAATCGTATTTTCACACCGCTGGGGATGAAGGACACGCGCTTCAAACCTGACGCGGCCTACGCGGCGCGTTGCGCGGCCACAGAGAAGTGCCCCTGGCGCAAAAAGCTGGTCGTGGGCGAAGTGCACGACGAAAACGCGTACGCCGTGGGCGGCGTGGCGGGCCACGCGGGATTGTTCAGCACCGCCGATGACCTCGCGACTTTTTGCAGGGCCTACCTTTCGGGAAAGGTACTGAAGCCGGAAACGCTGGACACGATGATGAAGGTGCCGCAGATCCCCGCGTGGCCCTGGCAGGGTCTCGGCTGGCAAGTCGATCCTTGGTCGACTAAGAACTCGGGTTTCCTGCCTTCACGCACGGCCTTCGGCCATTCCGGATGGACGGGCACCAGCCTGTGGATGGACCGTGCGTCGGGCCTGTTCGCAATGCAGCTCGGCAACACCTGCCACCCGTCCCGCGCCACGCGCAACAACGAGGATTTCCGCCGAATTTTCTACACGGGTGTTGCCAAGGCGTTCTATCCTCGCTCCACGAACACGCACAGCGGCCTCGACCGCGTGCTGCGCGAAGATTTCCAAGACCTGCGCGGCAAGAAGATTGCCCTCCTGACGCACCACGCGGCCGTGGACCAACTCGGCCGCGGGATTCTCGATGTCTTGGCGCTCGCGCCGGAAGTCACCATCTCGATCGTGTACAGCCCCGAGCATGGACTGCGCGGCCAAGCGGAAGCGGGAGAGTCTGTCGCGTCCGAAAAGGCGAAATACCCAATCGTCAGCCTCTACGGGGATCGAAAAGCGCCGTCGAAGGAAGAGCTTGCCGGCATCGATGTGTTCGTGGTGGACCTTCAGGATGTCGGCGCGCGTTACTACACCTATGCCGCGACGATGAAGTCCTGCATGGAAGTCTGCGCACAGGCGCGCGTGCCGGTGCTCGTGCTCGTGCTCGACCGGCCGAACCCCGTCGGTGGCGCCGTGCTCGAAGGCCCCATCGCGGAGAATACCTCGTCCATGGTCTGCTGGGGCGCCGTGCCGGTCCGGCATGGACTCACCATGGGCGAGATTGCGCTCCACTTTCAGAAGACGCTCTTTGCGAAACAAAGGCTGAGCGTGTCGGTAAGTGCGCTCGACGCCTGGGCCCCCGAGCGTCTGTTCCCGGAGTGCTCGTTGCCATGGCTGGCGCCTTCGCCGAACATACCCACAGCGCATGCCGCCCTGCTCTACGTCGGCACGTGCCTATTCGAGGGCACCAACCTCAACGAAGGCCGCGGCACCGGGACGCCGTTCGAGATGTTCGGCGCGCCGTGGCTCAATCCGAAAGAAGTCATCGCCCAAGTGCCGGCCCCGGTGTGCGCGGGCTGCAAACTCGAAGCCGTCGAATACACGCCCGTCAGCATCCCCGGCAAAGCAAGCACGCCGCGCTATCAGGACGAACGCTGCGATGGCATCCGCATCACTGTCACGGATTCCGCGGCCATTCGGCCCTTTGCTTTGGCAGTCGGGCTGATATCCGCCATCCGCCGCACGCACCCGAAAGAGTTTGAATGGGGAAAGACCTTTGATGTGCTGGCAGGTTCAGCGGATCTCAGAGAGAGCATCGAAAAGGGCGAACCCGTGGAAACACTCCTGGCCCGCATTCAGACGCCCCTCGCCGCATATGACGCGGAGCGCCCGAAGCTCTATGCGGAAGCCGCAAAGCCTCCCGCCTAGGGAAGCGTCACGTCGGACCGGTACAGGACCGTATAGACCAGATCGCCGGAACCCGCGCGCCCCGCGTGTTCGTGGCTCAATACCGCGGTCACGTTGACCACATCCGCCTTGTTCTTCAGAATCCACCCGTTCACCGCCGCGTCCAACTCTGCGGTCTTATCCTCATAGCCTTTGAATGTCTTCACAAAGATCATGGATATCTCCTTCACATCGATGCGCGGAGTGTAACAGGCAGCGCGTCCGCATGCCAACTCAGCGATGAGCGCTTTCAATTCACTTCCCGAATCCTTCGTGCCCCTTCGATCATTGCGAGATAATTCTCAACCGGCACGTAATCCGGAATGGAATTGCCCGAGCCGAGTGCGTACCCCCGCGCCTTGGCGCGAAACTCGCGTCCCTGTTCGACCACGGCCGCCGTGATCTCCGCGGGGCTCGACTGGCACAGGAATCCCAAATCGAACCCGCCCAATAACGCGATGCGGGCACCGTATTCGTCAATCCATTTCATGAACGGCGCTATGTTGTCTTCATTGGAGTGCTTCGCGTCGATTCCCGCCTCGATCATGGCCTCCATGACAAGGAAGATACATCCGCACGAATGCCAAATGAAGGGTTTTCCCGCAGCATGAACCGCATCAATGATACGCCGGTACTGGGGCAGAATGTTCTCGTGCACGGTCGCGGGGTTGGTGAGCAGGGACGACTTGAAACCCAGATCATCGCCGAAACGGCATGCCACGAACACCTCCGCATGGCGCTTCAAGAAGGTATCCCAGATACGCGCCATAAGCGTGCCGATGCGATTGAAAAGCTCCGCATAGAGTTCAGGATCCTCCGCCTGCATGTAAGGAAGGTAAGCAAGGCCGGTGAGATCCTGCGCAATCTCGAACACGCCGTTGCCGATACCGCCTACGGCCTTCATCCCCGGGGGCAACGCCGCGGCCAACGCCTCGAACCTCGGTCCTGCGTCCTTCCAGAAGATATCCGGCAGTTCATCCCACGGATAGGCCTCCATATCCGCGCGGCTCTGGACAGGCCCTGGCTTTCCACTCACCAGCGCCCCGCTTCCCGGAAGGAACGGCGTGATGCACACCTCGTACGACACCACGTCGTAGGTCATGGTTGTGAAGAAGCGGCAATAGTGGCGGAAAAACTCTTCGAGGTCAGCCCGATTCCCACGCTCAAGATCGGCAAACGCGACTTCGAGAGCCTTCTCCATGAACGTCGCATTGATGAGGTGCTCGTAAATGGGCAGGCGCGCCGGGCGCTCGTTCTTCATCACCGCCGCAAAATGCAGGTAGTCTGCTTGAAACTCCATCTTTCCCCCATACTTTCGCTTGATCGTATTGGTATCGGCGGACCGCCCTGTCCGTGGGCAAATACAATAGCATTCGGACCGGGTGATTGACCATGGGCATCGACTTATCGCAACCGTGAAGATCGTCTGCTGAATGGGACGACTGGCGAGGGCGCCCTCACGGCTGTTATCGCTGCATTGCTCGTCTCAAATTCCCCACAATCTTCACGGACCCAAGTTCAGAAGAGTGATCGAGCGCAGCCAGGCATTGCATGCGCGGGCCAAGCGCGTGTGGGACAGGCGCCCTCGCCTGTCTCTTCTACACAGCCCCGATCTGAGATCTGAGACCTCAATTCTGAGATATCAATTCAGAGATCTGAGATCTGAAATCTGAGATCTCAAATCTCAGATCGGGGGACAACCCTGTGCCACGAAGCCCCCGCTCACTCTCTTCCGTTGGGTCTGACTTCCCTATTCGCAAAAACCGGCACAGACCGAGGACTCCTGGCCACCGCTTCGTCTGCGCCGCCGCCCCCTTGACCCGCCGCGGGACCGGGGCGTAGGCTGGTGCCGCAGGCGTGTCTGATACAGTGGATCAACGTCAGGGGCGTGGCAAGGAGGGGTTTTCCGTGAAAGCAGCGTTCATTACCCAAAATGGCGAACTCGATTGCATCCAAATCGGCGAGGTCCCCGATCCCGAGCCCGCATCCGACGAAGTCGTAATCGCCGTGCGCGCCGCCGCCTTGAACCACCTGGACATCTGGGTCCGCAAGGGGCGTCCTGGATTGGAACTCTGCTTTCCCCATGTCCTGGGTTCCGATGCGGCCGGCACCGTCGTGGAGAAGGGCCGTCAGGTCGATTCTCTGCACATCGGCGACGAAGTCGTCCTGAATCCCGGCCTGTCGTGCGGCATCTGTGAGTACTGCCTGCGTGGCGAGCACAGCGAGTGTCTCTACTACGGCATCATCGGCATGAACCGTCCAGGCACCTTCGCGGAACGTATCGCGGTGCCCGCGGTGAACGTGCAGCCCGCTCCGCCTCACCTGAACTACACCGAGGCCGCCGCCCTGCCGCTCGCCTACCTCACCGCGTGGCGCATGCTGATGTCGCGCGGCAATCTGAAAGCCGGAGAAACCGTGCTCATCCACGGAATAGGAGGAGGGGTGGCTGTCGCCGGACTCCAACTGGCCCGCTTGGCGGGGGCTGAAGCGATCGTCACCTCTTCGTCCGACGAAAAGCTTGCGCGTGCCCGTGACCTAGGCGCGTGGGAGACCATCAATTACGTCTCGAACCCCGATGTCGCAGTCGCCGTAAAGGATCTGACCGGCGGCCGCGGCGTGGATCTGATCCTCGATTCCGTCGGCGCGGCCACCTGGCCAATCAACTTCGGGGCCATTCGCCGTGGCGGCCGCATTGTGCATTGTGGCGTGACCACCGGCGCGCGGACGCAAGCCGATATCTCCGCCCTGTATTGGAATCACGTCAGCGTGATTGGGTCAACCATGGGTTCCCGCGAAGAGTTCCGGCAGATGCTTCGCGCCGCCGGCGCCGCCCATTTGAAGCCCGTGGTCGACTCCATCCTTCCGCTGAGCGATGCCTCCAACGCGGTGGGCCGCATGGAACACGGGGAACAGTTCGGAAAGATTGTGTTGGATATCAAGGGGGCGTTTACCGAGTCCGTCGTCGCGTAGTAGCGGTTGATTCGCCTTGACTACGAAAAAAGCCTCTTGCGCAGCGAGAGCCCCAGCACAAATACCGTTGCGACGGCAGCGGCCAGCCAGAGTTCCACCCGTTCGAACCACGGCTTCCCCGCCTCTGGGGACGACGCCACACGCAAGGCGGCGTCTGGACCCGTGACGTTCCCCTCCGATTGGGGCGCGAGCAGCGCCACTTCCGTTCTTGCGCTGTCGGCTTGGCCGCCGCTTTTCGGGAAGCCGCCGGGAGGCAATCCCGTCCCGGGAGTCTTCCCCTGGGAGGCCGCACCTTCGGATGATTCACTGTCCGCACCTGTGCCGCCCCCTGACTGCGCGGCGGCGCCCGGCGTGGGAAGTTGTGAACGCTTACGCTCCAGTTCCCGGGCCATCCGCTCCAACTGCGCCAAGCCACCGGTCGCGTTATCCATCGAGCGGGACAATGTTGCGCCAGCCGGAGCCGTGCGGCCGCCGCCTGTTGGGCTGGGGCCTTCAGTCCCCGGAACGGGCGCAGTGGGAATGCCTCCCGTCGGGGTGCCTGGATTGCCCGAAGGGTCCGGGGTTGTGGGTTCCTCCGGCGTGTCCGTGGGCGTGGGTGTCGTTGGATCAGACGGATCAGACGGGTCGGAGGGGTCCGCAGGGTCTTCCGGGTCGGACGGTTCCTCGGGAACCTCCGTGCTCAGGTCGAGCGTTCGTGTACTTCCTTTTGAGGCGATGGTGTCCCCGGCCAGCGAGGCTAGGGTCGTGCTTGCAATGGCGATATCGGTGGTGGCGCCCTCTCCGGCCGCAAGCGACCGCAAAGCGATATCCGCGACCTTCCCGTTCTGGATGGTCGTCTGGTTCAATCCAAACATCATGACCACATAGCGCCCCGGCTCGGTCACGTTGTACTGGACGCCCTTCCCGGCCGTGGCTGCCGCATCGCCCGCGCGCACCCCGGTTGGAGCCAGAAGCGCCGGGTCGTAACGCAGGGTGAAGTCCAGCGCGGCAACCCCGCTGCCCACGTCGCCTTCCAGCAAAACAGGCACCGTGACCGTACCCCCGCTGACGGCGGGTTTACCAAGTCGCAGGGTTCCCTGGGCAAAAAGACAGGGGCTAAACGCTAACCCCATGACTAAGAACAGGATACCGCACCGCTTGCGCATCATGCTTGTCCACACCATTCCCGGCGTAAGCCGCTCATGCCACACTGGTAACGCCCTGTCCGGAACGTTTGTTGACACTCCCGGGATTCAGGAACCGTCGTTGGCCCGGCTCCGCGTCTGTTCAGGAATACCGGATGTCGCTGCGGGGCCCTTGGTAACAGTACCACTCTGGGTGTCAATCCATGCCACGCTGCTCGCTTTGCCCAAGTCTTCCCCGGTCCCGCCAGGCCGGTGCGTGCTCGGGAAAAGCGATATCATGTTGGCGAAAACCTCCGTTTGTCCCAGCACGGAATAGCGAAGCACGATTATCAGCAAATAGAACCACGCGCTGACCTTGGCAAACGCGACCACGACCACCAGGACCCGCAGATTCGGCACCGGTATGTCCGTGAGATGCAATAATTGAAACAGGGAAAAACTCAGGAAGGCCACCAGTCCAAGCAACCCAAACTGCAGCGCACGGGCTTTCGCGTCGATACGGGACAGACCGTATTCCAGGCAGCGTTGATACGCGTACACGCCCAGGTACGCCGCGAACGCGACCGTGATGAAGTGGGAACTGTTCACCATGGCGTGCAGCACATCAACCCGTCCCACCTCGCGCAGCACGTAGAACAGCCGCTCCGGGTCCAGTCCCGCGAAAAAGAAAACGATCCAAAGGAATGCCGTCGGCAGCGACCAGGGGTCCCATTGGTGTTGATTGTCTGACACGTTATCACTCCAGGGCATAGTATGCGCGGGATGCGATGGCGGGTGTATCTCCGCGGAATGGCGCACATTCTTTCTTGACGCAGGGTATTGGAGCAAAGGCCGTTGCGGCATGTCAACCGCGTGCCCGTTCCTGGGAAGCGCCGCCTTCCGGTCCTACAGCCCGGATTTCAATACCGCGTCGCAGATAGGCCCGCGCGACTTGTGGCCTTTCAACACCAGGTGCCCGTAATTGTGGCTGCCCCGGAGCATGCGCACGATCCAATTCAACGCGTTGTTGGACTCGTTCAGGTAGGGGTTGTCCACCTGACGCGTGTCGCCCAGGCAGATGCACTTGACGTTCTCGCCCATCCGTGTGAGCACGGCCCGAATCTCGGTCCTCGACAAATTCTGGGTTTCGTCGATGATGACGCAGGCATTCTCGATATTCATCCCGCGGATGAACGCCAATGGCAGAATCTCGAACTTGTTGGGATCGTATTTGGAGTGCTCCACCTTGGGGTCGGCGAAGATCTTGTTCGCCGGGCGTATGGCGTGCAGCTTGCTCGTCAGTCCATGCAGATAGCGGATATAGGGTTCCAGTTTCTCTTCAACGTCTCCGGGGAGGTAGCCCATCTTCGCGCCGATCTCGATCATCGGTTTCAGCACGTAGATCTTGTCGAACCGCTTCCTTTCCAGCGTCAAATAGAGCGCCGCGGCCAGCGCGATGTAGGTCTTCCCGAATCCCGCCTCACTCTGGAGCGTGACCAAATCGATGTGCTCGTTCAGCAACAATTCAAATGCGAGGTTCTGGTACACCGTGCGCGGCCTCACCTTCCACACTTCATGCTCGTAGTCAATGAGCTTAGGCCCGTCAGGCCCGTGGAATAGCGGTTTTCCTTCATGCCACTCAAAAGAATTGGGATAGCACTCTTCACCATCCCGAATGACCCCCGTGTACAACTGCGAGTCCGACTCGAAGGGATGGGAACTCTTGAATTCCTGGCTTCGCACTCCATTGAATTCCGCCAGCAATTGCAGGATCCGGTCATTGGTGACCAGGATGGGGTCTGCCATGCCCCCGTTCTTCACTTCCTTCAGGATCTGGAGGTCCACGTTCGGGATAAGCGGCTCCGTCCCGTCGTCCTTAACGATCTGGATGACTTCCAGATTCTCGCGAATCGAGTCGATCGCCTTCGCCACCAAATGCTGGACACGCGGCTCCTTCTTCAGCTTGTTCAACTCCAGGATCACATGAAAAGGGATGCCGACGGCGTTCTCCTCGCCGTTACGCAGGATGCGAATGCAATTGGGGTCTTCGAGCAAAGCGTTCGTGTCGAGGATATAGCTCTTCTTCATGAGTCGCCTCCAGACTGACGTGTGCGGAAGACAAACGATGGACACAGGAGTGCGAAACCGGCAAGGGGGATTGAGATGCGGAGGAAGAGAAACTCAACGGGGCGCGCGGCACTACCAGGAGCGCCGGCATCCCTGCCGGCTTCTCGCCAGCCCGAAAAACCGGAACACGAGCGCATCCACTGGCACTGGCCTCGGCTTTGCCCTGTCTCCCAGTGCCCATTACCGCACACAGCCCCCGTACAGTGCGGCGCCCCGTCCCACTTCGTGATGTTCGATGGCGACCTTCCTTGGGCCCGGCCACGGCAGGTCAACTTCCCGATAGGTTCATACCGCTCGGGCCGCCGCGCCTGTTGCGTGCGCTGCAGGGACTCAGGTTCTCTCGCAGTCGAGCACCCTATGCCCTGCGCATTCAGGATACCACACAATATGTGGGAACGCCATAGAAATTGCCACCAGATATTGAATAATTAGATTTGAGAGTAATTCTGGAATACAGCCCATGGTAGGGGTTTAGCCAAAGACCGATCCGTCCAATCCGTCTCATCCGTCCGATTCCTTCCCCCGCATTTGAGGAGGTGTCTTCCAGCCTTGGCAGTTGCCCTCCTCGCAAAGCGGTTGTGCATGCTATAGTACGCCCCAAACTCGAGAGCGAAACGACTTAACCCATGTGCCCGGTATTGCTTAACAGTTCTCACCTTGTAATCGGCACCTACTCGGTGCTTCTCTCCTTCGCCCTGGTGCTGAGCACCGCCCTCGCCGTGCGAGAGGCCGAGCGGCGCGCAACAGGCCTGACCTACGGGCTTGCCCTTTGCACTTTGGCGGGTGCCTTGGTGGGGGCCCGGGCCTTCTGGATCCTTCAATTTGCCCATCCCAGCCAGCTTTGGCGCGCGCTGATGATCTGGTCGCCCGGGCTGGTGCTGTACGGAGGAGTAGCAGGCGGCATTGCCACCGTTGCCATTGGACTGCGCATTCGCCGTGCCCCTGCTCTGCCCGCGATGGACGCGGCCGTTCCGTATCTGGCGCTGGGTGAAGGCATCGCCCGGATAGGCTGCTTTCTGGCGGGCTGCTGCTGGGGAAGGCCGTGCGTCCTGCCCTGGGCAGTGCAGTTCCCCGCGGGCAGCCTGGCCCACCGGCACCAAATCGAGCAAGGCCTCGTCGAGGCTGGTTCGGCGCTGGCCTTGCCGGTCCATCCGACGCAGCTATACATGATGTCCGGCTTAATCCTTGTGTTCGTTCTGCTGAAGATTGGCTTAGCGCGCAGTCCTTATCCCGGCTTCGTGTTGACGGCTTACCTGTTTCTGTACGGCGGGCTTCGTTTCACCGTCGAAGCCTTTCGCGGCGACAGCGAACGGGTATTCGCTTCGATGACGGTATCCCAGATGATGAGCCTCGCGATGTTCGTTCTCGCGGCGGGTATGTTGGCCTTGGGAATGAGGCGTTCTCGTTGCTCTGTTCCATGATGTCCCCGTGTTGCGAGGAATACGCGCACGGCGTATGCTCAGAGCAACTGCGCCCTGACCGTATGGAAACTATAGGAGAACGCATGACAACATTGGTTTCGTGGAACGTGAACGGCATCCGCGCCATTGGGCGCAATGGTTTTCTGGACTGGCTCGACCGGCAGAAGCCCGACATCCTCTGCGTGCAGGAAACCAAGGCCAATACCGATGACGTCCCCCTTGAGATCCGGCTGCCCAAAGGCTATGGCAGCGTCTGGCAGCAAGCGAAGAAGAAGGGATACAGCGGGGTCGCCACGTACTTCAAATCGAAGCTCGAACCCATCTCTGTGCGCACTATCGGCGTTCCCGAGTTTGACGACGAAGGCCGGGTCCAGTTGGTGGAGTACAAAGACTACACGCTGATCAACGCCTACTATCCCAACTCGCAGGCGGAGCGTGCCCGCATCGAGTACAAATTGCGGTTCTGCGATGCCATGCTGAAGCTGTGCGAAAAACTGCGCAAAGCGGGCACCAACGTGATTGTGTGCGGCGACTACAACATTGCCCACAAAGACATCGATCTGGCCCGGCCGAAAGACAACCGCGACAGCCCGGGCTTCTATCCCGAGGAGTGCGCGAGCATGGATGCGTTTGTGGGTGCGGGATACGTGGACGCGTTTCGCCATTTCACCCCCGATCCCGGCCATTACACATGGTGGTCGTACCGCACGCGGGCCCGCGAGAAGAACATCGGCTGGAGAATCGATTATCACTGCGTCAATGCCGAGTTTGCGCCCAGGCTGAAGAAGGCGGCGATCCACGCGGACATCATGGGGTCCGACCACTGTCCCGTGTCGATTACGGTGAAATAATGCGATCGCAAGTCACGACAAAGCAGGGGGACGGAGGAGAGACGCGCACGCTGGGCGGGGAGAAGGTCCCCAAGTCCCATCCCATCGTGGAATGCACGGGCGCGCTGGACGAGGCGCGTGCCTATACCGCGCTTGTGCGCCACCACCTGCTGGAGCGTTTCCCAGAAGGACAGGAAGGTCCGGCCCAATTCCTCCTGTGGCTGCTCCATGTGTATTTCCTCATCGGAACCGCCTGCAACGACCCGCGGCGAAAGCACCCCGAATACCGCCGGGGCGAACTGGGGGAGCCGCAGATCCGCCGCCTCGAAGCCGAGCAGGAACGCCTCGAGAGCAGGGTGACGCTCCCGCGGCAGTTCATCGTAACGGCATCCAATCCGCTCTCCGCGGAAGTGGATGTCCTGGCAACGCATGTCCGGCGCTTGGAGCGCAGCATCGTGCGGCTTAAGGAGTCCGTCCCCGAATTCGACACCACCGCGCTGTTCCCGTTCATCAACCGCCTGAGCGACACTCTGTACCTCTTGGCGCGCGACCTCGAACACGGCACCCACCACACGGTCGACTACTCTCTGCTGGAACCGAAGGATTGATCCCACAAGTGCAGCCCTGGTGACCTCTTCAGTACTGCCTCGCTCGCCGAGCGCGGCAGCACAAGACTGTGCGTACCCCAGAGATGAAGGTCTCCCGAGACAGCCGCCCTTAGCTCTCTTGGGGTGCTGCTGGAACCGAAGGACGTGGAGGACACGCCATTCCTCTTCCGGAAACCGCAGGCAAGCCTGCTCCGTCAAGGCAGAGGCAAGCTTCCGCACTCCATGGGGCAACCAGGAGCGCCGGCATCCCTGCCGGCTCTTGAGGTAGCCAGCAGCGAATTGATCCACTCTCCCAAGCGCAGCGCCGCCTTGTGTATGGTAAACTCATCAGTAGAAAGAGGTTCTCAGCCGGAGCAGACTGTCCCATGCCGAAGTTCTTGCCATTGTTTCCGTTGCAGCTCGTCGTATTCCCGGGGGAGAAGCTGAAGCTCCATATCTTCGAGCCCCGCTACAAACAGCTCCTCGGCGAATGCCGTGACGACCAAGCCACCTTTGGGCTGCCCGCGTACCTGGAAGGAAAACTGGCAGAGTACGGCACCGAGATGAGGCTGATCAACATCTTCAAGACCTACGAAAACGGGGAGATGGACGTGCTGACCGAAGGTGTCTGCGCGTTTCATCTCGAGCATTTCCAGCGGGTTGTCCCGGAAAAGATGTACTCGGGTGCGGATGTGACGATCCTCGAGAACGACTCCGAGGCCTATCCCGTGACCACGGAAGAATTGGCACACCAGTATGCGAGATTTCACGAACTGCTTCGCTCCGGATACACACGTGACAACTTCCACGCCAAAAACATCTCCTTCCAGCTCGCGCACGAAGTCGGCCTCACCATTCAGCAAAAGGTCCACATGTTGTCCCTCCAGCGGGAAGCCGAACGCCAGATCATGCTCATAGACCATCTCCATGCCATCATCCCGGTCTTGGAGGGAGCGGAGGATACCCGGAAGCGGATCAAAGCAAACGGCCACTTCAAAACCTTGCCGCCTCTGGAGTTCTAGGCGAGGTGCCTAAGGTTGCCTCATGCTTTGACCCATCCTGTCCCTGCTGCTAGACTGGCCGCAGGGTGTTCTGAATTCTGTGGGAGGCGTTCATGAGTAAGGGTCAGGTGAGGAAACCGGCCGTAGCGGGCCAGTTCTACCCCGCCGAACCTGCGACGCTGCGGCGTATGGCGCGTGAGTTCGTCGACGCGTCCCGGGTGGAGGCCGCGCCCGATTTAGTCACGACCGTGGTAGCGCCTCACGCTGGTTATATCTACTCCGGTCCGACGGCCGGGTTCGCCTATGCCCGCGTCGATGGAAAACAGCCCAAGCGCGTCATCCTTCTGGGATGCTCGCACCGGTATTACATCGATACCGCGTCCGTCTACACGCGCGGTGTGTTTGAAACGCCCGTGGGCGCATTCCCGATTGACGAGCCGTTTGCAGACGTCTTGGCGGCCGGCTTCGGGTCCGCTTCGGACGAACCCCACATCCTGGAGCACGCGCTGGAAGTGCAATTGCCGTTTCTGGCTGTGACCCTCGGGATTGTGCCGGTGGTCCCTGTGTTGTTTGGAGGGCCTGCGGGTGCATGGCACGCGGAAGCCGGCGAGCGGCTCGCGGAACTGGTGGATCCGTCCGACCTGGTGGTTGCGTCGACCGACTTGTCGCACTATCTCGATGAGCATCGGGCCAACGCAATAGATGAACGCTCCATTGCGGCGGTCCTGGGGAAAGACTGGCGGCAATTCGCGGAAGACATCGAAAACCAGACCTGCTCCATGTGCGGCGCCGCCGCGGTCGTCGCGGCGATGGCGTTTGCCAGGACGCGAAACGCCGAGTCCTGGCAGTTGCTCGATTACCGGACCAGCGGGGCAGCCTCCGGCGACTTCCGCCGCGTGGTCGGCTATGCGGCCATCAGCATGGAGCGGGCGGCATGACCGTCCGAGAAGTCTGCGAGGTCCTCGAACGCCTGGCCCCCCCGAGTCTGGCTTACTCATGGGACCGTGCGGGACTCGCTATCGGGGAGCCATCTCAAGAAGTGAAGGGCGTTCTGGCCGCACTTTCGGTAACCCGGGAGACCTTTGCGGCTGCGAAGCGTGCTAAGGCCAACCAGATTGTCTCCCATCACCCCCTCATCTGGGAACCCATGCGCGCGCTCCGGACCGACGATCCCCACACCGCGCTGTGTCTCGAACTCGCGCATGCGGGGGTCTCCTGCTACTCCGCCCACACCAATCTGGATGTCGTGCCCGGCGGCGTCAATGCCGTCCTTGCGGAACGCCTGGGCTTGACCGCTTTGAAGAGCTTGCTCGACGTGCCGCACGCCATGCAGGTCAAACTGGTGACCTTCGTCCCCGAATCGCATCTGCCCGCCGTGCGTGATGCCGTGTGTGACGCGGGCGCGGGCATCATCGGGGACTACACGCACTGCACGTTCAGTGCGGCGGGAACCGGTACGTTTCTTCCAGGCGAGAAGGCCTCGCCTTTTTCGGGAAAGAAGCATCAGGTCAATGAAGAACCAGAGCGGCGTTTTGAGGTGCTCGTGCCGTCCGGCCGGCTCTCGGACGCGTTGCGCGCGTTGCTCCAGGCTCATCCCTATGAAGAGCCGGCGTATGATGTCGTGCCACTTCAAGGCGTTGACCCTGCGGTGTCGCTCGGCCTGCGAGGCGAGCTGCCCAAGCCCATCACGCTTGGCGCGTTTGCCGCGCAGGTCAGAATGAACCTCGACGTATCGCATGTCCGCGTCGTGGGGGATCTGAAACACAAGGTTCGCCACGTGGCGGTGCTGGGCGGCGCGGGCGGGAGCGAGGCCGCCCACATCCCCGGGGGTGTCGATGTGCTCGTGACGGGCGATGTGGATTACCATGACGCGCTCGCCGCCCAGGAACGGGGACTGGCAATCGTTGACGCCGGACACGTCGGCACGGAGAAGTGGATCGTGCCCGCGCTGGTGCGTCGCCTGCGCGGGGTTTTCCCCAAACTCCGGATGGTCTCTCATACGGAGCGTGATCCGTTCCGGATTGTGGTGAAGTAAGAAAGGACACGTATGTCGGGCCCACTTAATATTCTGTATGTCACCTCCGAGGTCGTGCCCTTCATGAAGACCGGCGGCTTGGCTGATGTGTCTGAGGCACTGCCGCGCGCGTTGCGCTCCCAGGGCCATGATGTCCGCGTGGCGATGCCCTGCTACGGCACGATCCCCGAGGACTTGAAAGGCGTGCGCTCGGGACCGTGCTCCGCGCGCTTCAACGGCGACAGCGTTTTCGCCGCATGGCGGACGGCACGGTTCCCGGACTCGGATATGCCGGTCTATCTCATCGAACACGACCTCTATTTCTGGCGCGACCATCCCTACGGGAAAGGAAACACCGAGTATCCGGACAATCTCGAACGGTTCTGTTTTTTCTGCATGGCCGTGCTCGATTTCGTGCCGCAGACCGGTTGGGTCCCCGACGTGATTCACTGCCACGATTGGCACACAGCCACCATTCCCGCATACATCAAGACGCGTTACGTCGATCACCCGTTCTGGGGCGGAATGCCGACCGTCTTCACCATCCACAATCTCGCCTATCAGGGCAGGTTCTTGTCGTCATTCATGCCGAAGACGGGTCTCGGATGGGAATTGTTCACGCCGAAGTATCTCGAGTACTACGGCGACATCAACCTCATGAAGGCGGGGATCACCTTCGCATCGAAACTCAACACCGTAAGCCGCACCTACGCCAAGGAAATCCAGACGGAACTCGCGGGTCACGGTCTCGAAGGCGTGTTGCGTACGCGTGCCGATGACTTGTGCGGTATTCAAAATGGGGTGGACCTCGCCGTGTGGAATCCCACGAGCGACCGGCGGATCCCCGCGAACTTCAGCGTAGCGGATCTGGCAGGCAAGCGCGTCTGCAAAGAGACTCTTCAGAAGCGTCTCGGACTGGACCGGAAAGACGTCCCCATCTTCAGCATGGTGTCCCGTCTGGTATGGGACAAAGGCATCTCCGCGCTTGTCGCGTCTCTCGACCAGCTCCTGAGAAAGGACATTCAGGTCGTGCTGCTCGGTTCCGGAGATCTCAGTTTCGAAGATGCCTTGGTGAACGTCGCGCGCGAGAACCCCGGCAAGATATCGGTCACCATCGGCTACAACGAAGACCTGGCCCATCTGATTTACGCCGGCTCTGACTTCTACATGATGCCCTCGCGCACGGAACCCTGCGGGCTCAGTCAGATGTACAGCATGCTCTACGGCTCAATCCCCGTCGTGCACCGAACCGGCGGCCTCGCCGACACGGTCACCGACGCCACCCCCGGCAATCTCGCCTCGCAAACCGCGACCGGGATTGTCTTCAATACATGGTCCGATCGCGCCTTCATCAATGCGGTCAACCGCGCCTTGCGCCTCTACGCCGACGCTCCGGTGTGTGACCAGGTGCGGCGGACGGGCATGCGGCGCGACTTCTCCTGGGAGCGGTCCGCGCGAGAGTATGTGCAGTTGTTTCGCGAGGCCGTGGCGGCGCCGTGAGCGGGGCGCCCCTGGTGATAACGACGGCCTCGGCGGAAGAGACTGAGGCGCTTGGCGGCGATGTGGCGCACCTGCTGCCCGGCGGCGGCACGCTCGCCCTGCGCGGCGACCTGGCCTCCGGCAAGACTTGCTTCGTGCGCGGCATGGCCCGCGCCATCGGCGGCGCGGCGTCCGTCCACAGCCCCACCTTCACGCTTGTCAACGAATACAAGAGTCAGCCCGTGCTGTACCACATGGACCTCTATCGCCTGACCGGACCCGAGGAAGTGGCCGATCTGGGGTGCGAGGAAATCTTCGACAGCGACGCGCTGTGCGTCGTGGAGTGGGCGGAACGCGCCGACCCTCTCCTGCCACCCCGGCGCCTCGACATTCTCTTCGAACACGCGGGCGGCGATCTGCGCCGGATCACATTTGCCGATTCGGGTCTGATGCCCGAGGGTTGGGAGTCCCGCCTCCTAGCCTCAAAATCATAGAGGCACCGCGCGTAAGGCGGTCGTGAACTCGCGGACCGTCTGAAAACGATCCGGAGGCTCCTTTGCGACAGCCTTCATAATGACCGCGTCCAACTCCGGCGGCACGCCCTCCACCACGCTACCGGGCGGCGGCGGCGTTTCCTTCAACTGGCGCTCCAACACGTTTTCGCCGACGAACACGGTGTCGCCGGAAAGGCACTCGTAGAGCACAAGCCCCATGGAG
>JADLCA010000212.1 GCA_020847495.1 Candidatus Hydrogenedentota bacterium
AAGAGAACTGATGTCCTGGAATTTCGAAACAGCCGCCGTCATCGGCACAGGCATGATGGGCCCCGGTATCGCCCTCACCCTGGCATTGGGCGGCTTGAAAGCAACCATCCTGTCGCGGACCCGCGAGAACGCCGAGCAAGGCTTGGCGAAAGCGCACGCGCAACTGGCGCTGGTGCGCGACAACGAACTCGCGCCAGCGGACCGTTGCGCGACGGCCGAAGGCTTGATCCACTACTCGGCCGAGTTCTACGAAACGATCGCCGGAGCCGATCTGGTGATCGAATCCGCGTTAGAGGATATGAAGTTCAAGCAGGACCTCTTTGCCCGCATGGACGGTCTTGCCAAGCCGGGTGCGGCCCTGACGTCAAACACCTCCGGCCTGTCGATCACGGCCATTCAGAACGCGTGCGCGCACCCGGAGCGCTTCATCACCACGCACTTCTGGAATCCGCCCCACCTCATGCCGCTGGTGGAGATCGTCCGCGGCGAACACACTGACCCCACGCTGGCGACGGCGCTCAAGGAGTTGCTCGAACGCTGCGGCAAAACCGCCATCGTCGTCAAGAAAGACACGCCGGGTCAGTTGGGCAACCGCATGCAGATGGCGCTGGTGCGCGAAGCGATTAACATCGTGCAGGAAGGCATCGCCGACGTGGAAGACGTGGACCTGTGCGCCAAAACCGGCTTCGGGCTACGCCTGCCGGTCTACGGAATTCTGGAACATCAGGACATGGTGGGTCTGGACATGGCGAAGGGCATTGTCGACTACGTGGCCACCGATCTGAACAACGAACCGCGCGCGCCGCAAATCATGCACGACTTGGTCGCCCAGGGCAAACTGGGCGTAAAGACGGGCTCGGGCTTCTACGACTGGTCGCAGAAGGACCCGGCGGCCGTACGCGCCCGCCGCGACGCGTTCGTGCTCGATTTCCTGAAGCGTTGGAGAAAGAACTAACGTGCCGCAACTGATTCCCGCGCCCACCATCATCCAGGGTCCGGGCAACAAGCAGATCCGCGAATACGTGGGCCGTGTCAACACCGGCGTGGCGGACGTGAGCATCGCACATATGGTGAGTCCGCCCGGGTGGTCGGAACCGGGCCAGCGTCCCGAGTTCGACGAATACACCGTGGTTCTCCGCGGCACGCTCCAGGTGGAGCACGAATCCGGTGTCATCGAGGTGAACGGCGGTCAGGCCATCCTCGCCCGCAAGGGCGAATGGGTCCGCTACAGCACCCCGAACCCCGACGGCGCGGAGTATGTCGCCATCTGCCTGCCCGCGTTTACGCCCGACACCGTCCACCGCGACGAGTAATCTACTGGGTCAGACTGAGCGAATTGCCGTCAGGGTCCTTGAAGAAGGCGACCTTGGTCGACCCGTCCGGAGAAGTCCAGATGCCCAGTTCGTCCTGTTCGAGGAAGGTATAGCGCTCGAACTGAATGCCGCCGTTCGCCAGAGCGGTTACCGCGGCCGTGATCTCAGCCACTTTCCACCCCAGCACCGGATGCTCCGACGGTGTGTGCCCGGGCATGGGCGTCAGGCACAGCGTGACGCCGTTGGCGTCGAGCACGGTCGCGAAGTCATCCTGCGCGACATACGTGAGGCCCAGTGGCCCCGCACAAAACGGCTTCGCTCGCTCGATGTCGCCCGTCAGGACAAAAGTCACCACACTGCTCGATCATCCAAGCATCTTGATAGGATCTCACCGCCTGAGCAACATCGCCGACCGCAAGGTAAGGCACGGTCCACCGCGACCAGTGAGGTCAGCGCCTAAAGAGCACTTTGGGGAAGTCATTTCTCGACACCTTCGTCTCCTTCAATAGCAGCCCCTTTTGGTTTGGCGCGTCAATATAGGCTCTGAACTTTCGGTTGCGCTGAGCCGTCACTTTGATCTGATACTGTGGTTCGACCTGATTTCGGTTGTCTTCTTTACGGAGCACAACGAAGTCGTTGATTTGCTCGTGGCTGAGAACGCAGATTTCCGCGGCATCAATGCACACAAGCACTGCAAATGCGTGACGAAAGTCTCGCCCCATTGCTTTAAGCTGCCTCAAGTGCGCCTGGGTGAACGTGAAGCTGTACTCGTCTGCCCGGCCTCTCGGGGAACTCGCGTACTTAATGAGAATGCCGGTCTCTCCATTTACCAGGAAGGTACAATTCGATTTCCCTCGGCGGCTACCGTAGGTTTTGACACTCCTGTATGACTTGTGCTCGATGATCTGAATCAACGCAGCTCCATGGTACATGTGGTCTTTGTCTATCTTCATTGTTCTTGCCTTGGTCGGTCCCTACTTCATTCGTTAATTGGCTTTCGAACGACGATGCTCACCGCGTCAGCAGCGTCGCCGACCGCCTCCGTTGCTTCTTGCGCGCTTCCCACTTTTCCAGGCTCTTGTAGTCCGGCATCCGGAAGTGCGTGTCGGTGTTCGGAGTGCGTTCGTTGCGCGAATCCGACATCGTCACGCCGCGGCGCGATCCGGCCAGTACCTTGTCGACGGGATGCGGCGGAATAAACACGACACCGGTTCCGGTCGCCGAGGACGACGTCGCCGGGCATCACCACCGCCCTCCGATATGCACCGGAACGTTCACACCGATCAACGAGACGCTGAACCCCGCCGCCGGATGCCCCTCGAGATAGAACCCTGTGTCGGCAGTTCGTGAATGCCGACGAGGTCGCGAATCGTGCCCCACACCACCGCGCCCGCG
>JADLCA010000213.1 GCA_020847495.1 Candidatus Hydrogenedentota bacterium
CGTGGCGAGGACGTACAGGTGATACGGCAAGGCCAGCACCTGGTCGAAGACGGAGCGGGGCAGGCTGGGCAGATAAAAGGCAGCCACGGTGAATAGGATAGGCGCCGTCTCCCCCGCTGCTCTTCCGATTCCGAGGATGCTGCCGGTCAACATGCCCGGGATGGCATAAGGCAACACGCTCTTGCGGATGGTCTCCCACTTCGTGGCGCCAAGCGCAAGGCTGGCCTCGCGGAGCGCAAGGGGCACCGCGCGCAGCGATTCCTCGCTGGAGACGATAATAGTCGGGAGAATCATGCAGGCGAGCGTAAGGCTGCCGGCCAGGATGCTGGTGCCAAAGTTCAGAAAGAGCACAAAGAGGCCGAGCCCGAACAGGCCAAAGACGATGGAGGGGACACCTGCCAATGTCACGATGGCGAGGCGGATTAGTCCCGTGAGGCGTCCCTGTTTTGCATATTCCGTGAGGTAAATGGCGCTAGCCATGCCCAGGGGTAGGGCAACCGCGATGGTGCCGGTGACCAGGTAGAAGGTGCCAATGATCGCGGGGAAAACGCCGCCCCGGCCGTCGACCGATGGCGAAGTCGTGAGAAAGGTCCAGGAGAGAGTGCCGGCTCCTTTCAAGACAATGTCGAACAGGATATAGCCCACAACGGCCACCACGGAATACGTGACGAGCCGGATGAGCCAGATAAGCAGTTGTTCTGAGACTTGGAGCCGCATCAGGCCCTCCGGTAGGCCTTGAGCACGCGCATGGCCACAAGGTTCAGGAAAAAGGTGGCAATGAGTAGCACGATGCCGACCCAGAACAAAGCTTGATAGTGCTCGCTGCCAAAGGGAACTTCGCCAAGTTCCGCGGCGATGGTGGCGGTCATTGTACGCACGGAAGAGACGGGGGAGAGCGTTGTCTTCGGGGCATTGCCGGTCACCATGATTACGGCCATGGTCTCGCCGATGACGCGCCCCATGCCGAGCATGATACTGGCGATGATTCCAGAAAGGGCGGCGGGCACGATGACCTTCCAGATGGTCTGCACGCGGTTCGCGCCGAGGGCCAGGGAAGCGTCTTTGTATGCTTTGGGCACGCTGCGGATGGCGTCTTCGGAGATGGTGATGATGGTAGGCACGGCCATGAGCGCGAGCAGAAAGGCGCCAGTGAGCGCGGTGAGCCCGCTTGGCAGCGAGAAGGTGCCTTTGACCGCGGGGGCGACCACGACCAGTCCGAAGAACCCGAGGACCACCGACGGAATGGCGGCGACAAGTTCGACGAAGGGTTTCAGCACTTCGCGCTCGCGTGGACCGGCGATCTCGGCGATGTAGACCGCGCCACAGACGCCAAAGGGAATGGCGATCAAGGTGGCCAGAGCAGTGACCAGCAACGAGCCGGTGACCAGGGGCAACAGGCCGAAAGAGACCTGCTGCATTGATTTGGGTTTCCACTCAGCAGAGAAGAAGGCTGCCAGCCCTGGGCTTCGGAGGAAGGGCTGCGCTTCGCGCAGAAGGAACAGGAAGATCAGCAGCACGATGAGAATACTCGTGCTGGCGCAAACCACGAGCGTGCAGGCGACCATTCGCTCTTTGACTTCGCGGAACAGCACTCAGTTCACCGTCACGTACCCGGTCTCCGCCACCAGCTTCTGGCCGTCAGCCGACAGGCAGGAATCAATGAAGGCCTTGATGGCGCCCGCGGGTTCGCCCGCGGTGACGAGGAGCAGCGGGCGCGCAATGGAGTATTCGCCCGACGTGACCGTGCCAACGGTGGGCATGATGGCGGCCGATTGGGCGTCCTTCTTCACGGGGAGAATTTTGACTTTCTGCGCGGCCTCTTCGGCATACCCGAGGCCCACGTATCCGATGGCCCACGGCGAGTCGGCAACGCTCTGAATGATGGCCGAGGTCGCGGGCAATAGCATGGCGTTCGCCGAGAAGTCTTCTTTCTCGAGCACGTGTTCGAGGAAGAACATGTAGGTTCCCGAGCTGGACTCACGAGACAAGACGACGATGGGCTCCGCGGGACCGCCCAGTTGATCCCAGGTGGTGTAGGCGCCGGTGTAGATCTTCTTCAATTGCTCGATGGTGAGTTCGCCGATTGGATTTGCCGGATGGACCACGATGGTGATAGCGTCGCGCGCGACCACGACGGGATGAAGCTGAAGGCCCTTGTCAGCGGCGAGCCTCTGTTCTTCTTCGTTCAGATCCCGGGAGGAGGCGCAGATGGAGGTCGTGCCATTAAGAAGCGAGGCAATCCCGGTACCAGACCCGCCGCCAGTTACAGAGACCGTGGCGCCCGCGTTGGATTTCATGTAGGCGTCAGCCCACGCGGTCACGAGGTGCAGCATGGTGTCGCTGCCCTTGATTGTGATGGCGCCGGAGCTGTCCGCGGCAGGCGATGCGGGAGCGGACGATCGCTGCTTAGGGCCGCAGCCCAGCGCTGCCAGGGTCAATGCCAGGGCGTAAACGGGAATGTGTGTGGAATAGCGATTCATTGGGTACTCCTTTACGGATTGCTTGCGGGGGGGAGTTTATGTGATAGGTGTTAGGCTTTTGTTAGGACGCACATGGACGCACATGGACGCACACGGATCCCAATGAGACATAGGCGAGGGCGACTTTGCCACACACGATTGCTCTACCTGGAGTGCGATGCCAGAGGCGAGAGTCCGCTCCGCAGATCAGTCTACGGAGGCGGGGAGGTGGATGCGGAAGGTGCTGCCCTGTTGAGGGATGCTTTCGACAGTAGCCTTGCCTCCGTGGATTCTGGCGATGTGCTTAACGATGGCGAGTCCAAGGCCTGTGCCGCCTTGTTTGCGGCTGCGCGCTTTGTCGACGCGGTAGAAGCGTTCAAAGATACGAGGAAGATGTTCCTTGCCGATACCGCAGCCCTGGTCTTGAACGGAGATAACGATCTCGTCATCCTCGCGGTCAGCCTTCAACTCGATGCCCGTGTTTTCGTTGCTGTACTTGATGGCGTTTTCCAGCAGATTCAAGACGGCCACCTGGAGCAATCGCGCGTTCATCGGGATTTGCAGTGCGGGATCGCAGATAATCGCGATGCGGATGTGCTTGGCGTTCGCCGCCTCCTCGCAGGTGGTGGCGGCGGCCTTCAATACTTCTGCGATGAGACCCGCTTCCGTTGGAAGCGAGTTGTCGAGGGCTTCCTGCTCGATGCGGCTGAGACGAAGCAGGTCATCGACGAGCGCTGCCAGCCGGTCGGCCTGGCGGGAAATCACTTCCAGAAAGCGGCGGGATGCCTCGGGGTCGTCTTTGGCCCCATCCAGGAGGGTTTCCACGTATCCCTTGATAGTGGTGATCGGCGTCTTGATCTCGTGTGAAACGTTGGTGACGAAGTCTTTGCGCGCGTTTTCCAGGCGGATGAGACGCGTGACATCGTGGAGAACTACCAGACCGCCAATGCGGAGGCCCTGGGCATTGCTGAGGGCCGCGCCCTGAACGCTGATATGCTCTTCTTCCTCATGATTGAGCACAATAACGCCGTCCACGGGGCCGCCCGAATCGAGCAGAACGGCAACCATGCGCTGCAATTCGGTGTTGCGGATGACTTCGTGAATGGCACGGTTGACCGCGCGTTCCTGCGATATGCCGAACATCTTGGCGGCGGCGTCATTCAAACTGATAATGCGCTCGGCGGAGTCGAAAGCGATAACACCCTCGACCATGCTCGACAGGACGGCCGCCGACTCGTTGCGCTGGCGCTCGACCGTGTGGATGCGCTCTTCAAGCTGGGCGGCCATGGTGTTCATGGCGTCCGCGAGCTGTCCCAGTTCGGAGGATTCCGGCACGGTGAGACGCGATTCCAGTTGCCCCTTCGCGAAGCGTTCCGCGCCCTGTTTGAGGTGATCGAGAGGGCGGGTAACGGTGCGGGCCGCGATGAGGCTGAGGACTGCGACCGCAAGACCCACAAGCAGCACGGCGAGTGCAAGCTCCCAATAGATGCCGCGGATGGCCGCGGTGAGCGAAGGATCGGTGACGGCGATGCGCACGATGCCGCGCACGGTTCCGCCTTCGAGGATGGGAAGGGCGACGTAGCTCAGGTGCGCCCTCAGGGTGAAGCTGTAGCGCCGGGCCCGCCCCACGTCACCACGCATGGCCGCAATGACCTCGGGGCGATCACCGTGGTTGTCCATGGTTTTGACGTCGTGCGAGGAATCAGCAACGACTTTTCCATCGGGCGCAATGAGGGTAACGCGGGCGCCGGCGGCTTCGCCCAGCCCCTTGCAGAGGGACTGCAACACCGCGCCATCACCCGCGAGAAGGGGTTTGGTGACTTGCGGCAGGATTAGCCGCGCGCGGGCCTCGAGGTCCGCCTCGCGTGCAGCGCGGTACAATTGCTGAACGGTGTGGGACGCGTAGGTGGCCGCGAGCAAGAGCGCCACGACGGCGACCAGGACGAAGAGGGGAAAGAGCTGCCAGATCAGGCGCTTTCTAGGCAAAGGTTCACAGCTCCTTGATGCGGTAACCGACTCCGCGGACGGTTTCGATATAGCCGCCGTGACTTCCGAGCTTCTTGCGGAGTCCCACAATCTGCACATCGACGGCGCGGTCGGTCACCGCGTACCCTTCGCCGCGAACGGCATCGACGATCTGGGAGCGCGTGAACACCCAGCCCGGCCGGCGTGCCAGCGTGTAGAAGACCCGAAATTCCGTATACGTTAGTTCCACAGGCGTGCCCTGCACAAGTACCTCGTGGCGGCCCGGGTGGATGACGATATCATGGACGCGCAGGACAGAAGACTTCTCGATGGCCTCGGCCTCGCGCCGGCGCAGGACTGCCTTGATGCGCGCGAGCAGAATGCGCGGGCTGAACGGTTTGGTGATGTAATCGTCAGCGCCGAGTTCGAGGCCCTTGACCACGTCGGACTCTTCACCCTTGGCGGTAAGCATGATGATCGCGGCGTCCCGGGTTTTCGGGTCGTTCTTAAGGAGGGTGCATACTTCGAGGCCGTCGAGTCCCGGCAGCATGAGGTCCAATACAACCACGTCCGGGAGACTGGCGCGCGCGGCCTTCACCGCATCCCCGCCCGTGGTGACGCAAGCCACCCGGTATCCCGCCTTCGAGAGATTGTAGTTGACGAGATCGAGGATGTCTTCCTCGTCGTCCACCACCAGTATGTTTTCACGTGCCATAGCAGTACTCCAATTGCCCCCGGACGCCTTTCAAACGGGTGAAAGGTAGCCTAACATTGTTAGGGTTGTGTGAGAAGAAGAAATAGGGGCGGGGCAATCGCACCAGAACTGCCCATCTCGTCACCGCCACAAAGTCCGGCTGGCATCGACTCTCTTTGGGAGCTACCACAGGTCGAATGCGATACAGAGCGAACTGAGCTTGGGTGAGGCACGCTCTGGCAGTCGTCCCCAGCCTCACTGGTGAATCGGCGGCGTTGAGCCGCCGCAATGGCCTGAAGGGCCTATGTACTCATAGCCCGGGGTTGGCCCGCCGAAACGGCGGGGCTACCCCGGGTCAGCACGTCGCACAAGAATTCCCTAAAAGGGATTCATAGCTCCAGATTCCATTTGATGAACGATGCGTCTGGGATTTGCGAGGGGATGACTATGCAACCCTTACAGGGTAGTAAGAATAAGCATCCCGATACCCGGGGTAGGCCTTCGCTGCGCTACGGCCAACCCCGGGCTATGAGTACATAGGCCATTCAGGCCATAAGAGCGTAAAAGGCGGTCTCGGACCAAAGGCGCAGCGGCAGCCGGGTAGCACCATGCAGTATTCTGGCCTTTCAGGCCACGAGAGCGTGACGGGCGTTGACCTCAAGAATTTGCGGCAATCGAGTAGCCTTTTCGCACAGCTCGTAACCTGGCAAATCGATTGACATTTCCCCGTAGAGTCTTGGCGGTGGGTACTGAGGCCCGTTGGGACGCGCGGATCCCCTTCATGCAGGTCCGCAGTTTAGGTGCGGTTGCCCTGAAAGTATGGGGCACACCGCGCTCATGTGCAACGGGTCCTGAAACAGTGGGTGTTTTCACAGGCTGAGGGCGATGCGCCGGGCCGAATGGGGTTCAGAGAATTTCGGCCGCGCGAAGAGATTCCACGATCGCTTGCTGTTCGGGCCAGAACATCGGGGGCAACGCGCCCAGGGGAAACCACCCGACCTGAGGGTGATTCTCGGGCTCCAGTGGCTTTGGGACGACCTCGTTTGTCGTGAAGAGAAAGAAATGGATGGTCTTCCATTTCGTGCGTTCGAAGTTGAGGCGCTGAACCGTGGCGAGTTCGCGGACGAACGTCAGGTCGTGAAAGCCCGCCTCCTCCCCCACTTCGCGGTGCGCGGCGTCCAGGGGGGATTCACCGGGTTCGAGATGGCCTTTGGGCAGCACGTAGTCAGGATGCCCGCGCTCTGTGACCAGCGCAACCAAGGTCTGCCCCAGCTCCGCACGGAGCACGACCCCTCCGGCGGAAACGGCGTCGGGGACGCCGGCGGGCCGCGTATACCAACTCTGATCGATCACGTGAGTTTCCTGGTTTCCATTCGAGCACTGTCAAACGCGAGATGTCAGTACTTGGGCGTGCTGTCTTCCACAAGCGCCTTCCGGATTCGCACATAGGACTCGTATCGCGCCAGCGAGATCTCATTGATTTCCACCGCATCCTTGACCGCACAGTGCGGCTCGTGGACGTGGGTGCAATCGCGGAAACGGCACTCGCAAGCGTGTTCGGCCAACTCGTGAAAGTAGTAGTCGAGTTCCTCGGGGGAGATGCCCCAGAGGCCCAATTGCTTGATCCCGGGCGTGTCGATGATGCGCGCGCCATTGGGCAATTCGTAGAGGCGCGAACTGGTCGTCGTGTGGCGGCCCTTGTTCGTGCTCTCGCTGATGTCCTGGGTGTCGATGCTGAGGCTGGGCTCGAGCGCGTTGATGATGGAGGACTTCCCCACGCCGCTGTGACCCGTCAACACGCTGAGCTTGCCTGCGAGCGCCTGGCTGAGAGCATCGAGTCCGGCATGGGTTTGGCAACTGGTATCGAATATCGCGAGGTCGAATTCGCGATAAGGCTGGACCTCGCGCGGCTCGCCGGAAACCAGATCCATCTTGTTGATGCACAGGATAGGGTGTGCGCCGCCGGCCTGCGCAGCCACAAGGTAGCGGTCAACGAGTCCAGGGTTGAACAAGGGCTTGGCTGCCGACGCGACGATGACCACACTATCGATGTTCGCGGCGAGCACTTGCTCACGGGTGCGGCCGATGGCAGGCCGGCTGAGCTTGGTGCGCCGGTGCCGCACCGCGCGCACAATGGCAACGCCGCTATCGGCTTCGACGAGCACGTCATCGCCAGACGCGAGGATCGAAGACTTGCCGTCCATCAGCGCTTCGTCAACACGGCACAGGTGTTCTCTGCCGTTCCACAGAACAAAGGCGAGCGCTCCGTACGGGCCGATGACGAGGGCATTTACCGGGGTGTCCGAGAAGAATTCCCTGGCCATGGGCGGTAGCCGAACCGCGCCCCTGTCCTCGCGCCGGGCGCGCGACTCGCGGGTCAGCGTGTCCGCATCCGCGGGATCCCAGGCGCGGCGCCGGACCGGCTTGCGGTTCTTGCGCGGGTCTTTACCCACGGCGCCGCTCTTTCCGCGTAGTTGGCATCATCGGTATCCCCACACCAGGGCGGATTCCCAAGCAACCGGTTCGGGGAGGGCGCCTTGAGATTCCACGTCCTTTCGGAGACGCGCGAGACCGCTCGTGAACTCATCCTGAGGCATGAGTTCAAACGTGCTGAGAAACTTTCCCTCGACCTTCTGCACGTAGGCGGAATCAACAGGCGTGGGATCCGCGACGCACACGGCGTGGTCGACCTGGTAGAACCCCGCCTCGCTCAGTTCACGCGCCACCTGGGACACGTCCTGGAAGCGGGCGGTATCGATCGCGGCGAAACTTGGGAAATACCGGGCCATGGGATGGCGCTGGATGAAACTGTGGGTGGTCGTCACGAAGACGGCGCATCCCTGGCGGAGCACGCGGGCGCACTCGCCAAAGAGAACTTCGAGATGCCGGATGTGATGCAGCATGTAGATCGAGAAAACGAAGTCCACGGAGCCCGACGCGAGCGGTATGCGAAGCGCGTCGCCCTGTATCCAGGAGGCACCGGAGGGTTTTCGCGCGCCTTGACGCAGCATGCCCATGGAGCGTTCGAGGCAGAGCAGCCGCGATCCCGTGTATTCAAGGGAAAAGGCGAGGGTGTTGTTGCCTGTGCCGGCCCCGAGTTCGAGTACCGTTCGCGGGTGTGCCTGAGACGCAAGCGAGATCAGGCGGTCCAGGTAGGGGCCACCCCCGCGCCGGTGCCGGTCGTAGGTGGTGGCCACTTTGTCGTAATTGATGTGCACGCGGGCGGTGCCTTGATTCAGTGGGTTGGTTTGGCTCAGGTCTTCTTCTCGATCTGCGTGAAGTCCGCGGTGGAGTTGAGCGCTACGAGACAGTCGCGCAACAGGGCGTGACGATTCCTGCGCACCTTGTCGTTCTGATCGTTGACCAGAACACCTTCAAAGTACGTAGCAATCGCCGGGACCCAGCCGAGGATTTCACCGCAGGCTTTGTCGAAGGCTTTTCGTTCGACGAAATCGGACACCCGCTCCAGGCCGGATACCGTGATGCGGTGGAGTTCCTTCTCGTTGTCATCCAACAGAGCGGCATCCACGGATTCTGCCGGTTCCTTGATGATACGCTGCATGCGTTTGGCCTGCTCGGCGAGGTCCTGCAACTGGGACTCTTCAAGCGTGCGCAGGGCATCGAGGCAGCGGTGGAGCTGGATGGGCCGCCTGCCGTGGACGGCCAATGCCGCCGCGACGAGGTCGTATGCGTACCCTTGGTCTTTCAACATGACAGCCATGCGATCGCTGAAGAACGCAAGGATGTCCTGGAGGGTCTTGTCGGGCGCCGTAACCAGCCCACCGTAGTTGGCGAGGGCGGCGCGCACGAACACCTCCAGGTCGATGTCCAGTTCCAGGGTGTCGATGATGGACAGCAGGGCAAGCGCGTTACGGCGCAGGCCGAATGGGTCGCTCGTTCCCTTGGCGCGTTGGCCGATTCCGAAGTAACCGGCAAGGGTATCGAAGCGGTCGAGGATTCCCGCAACCGCGCCCAGCGTGCCGCGAGGAAGGTCGTCTCCAGCGCGACGCGGCAGGCGGTGCTCGAAGATCGCGCTCGCAATCTCCTCGTCGATGCCCTCCTTGCGGGCGTAGAGCATACCCACGACGCCTTCGAGGGAGTCGAACTCGAAGACCATCTGGGTGGTGAGGTCGGCCTTCATGAGCGTCA
>JADLCA010000214.1 GCA_020847495.1 Candidatus Hydrogenedentota bacterium
GAACGTACGAAGCGCTCTACATCGTCAGGCCCGACCTGAAAGACGATGAGATCCAGACGGTAGCCAAGGAGGTCGAGAATCTAGTCACGGCCAACGGCGGGACTATCGTGCGCTCGGAAACGTGGGGTAAACGGAAACTGGCCTACGAAGTCAAGAAGTACACCGAAGGCGTGTACATTCTGCTGCGGTTTGAATCGACTGCGGAATTCGCGGCCCGTCTCGAAACCCATTTTCGACTGTCCGAGAACATCATCCGCGATCTGATCGTCTATTTCGACCCCCAAACTCTGCGGCTTGAAGAAGAGCAGAAGCAGCGCGTGGAAGCGGAGATCCGCGCCAGCGCCGCGCGCGAACGCAACCGCGACGAGGACGATGATGACGACGACGACCGCCGGCCCAGCCGGGGCCGCCGCCGCGACGACGATGACGATGACGATTAGCCGGCTCATTTAATGCGAAGGAGTTAGATCCATGTCGGATTTGCGCATGCCGGATGTGAACAAGGTCATTCTGGCGGGGCGCCTGACGCGCGACCCGGAACTGCGCTATCTCCCTTCTGGTATGCCCGTTTGCAAGCTCGGCTTGGCGGTTTCCAGGTTTTACAAGACGAAAGAGGGTGAAAAGCGGGAAGAGACCCTTTTCATCAACGTCACGGCCTGGGGCAAAAGCGGCGAGTACTGCAACGAGAATCTTCGGAAGGGGCGGCCGGTCCTCGTCGAGGGACAACTGCGCAGCAACGAATACGTCGATAAGGAAGGCCAGAAACGGACTTCCTTCGAAGTGAGCGCCGAGCGCATCCAGTCCCTGGATTGGGGTGACCGGGGTCCGTCGCAGGGGTCGCGCCCGGAACCGCGCGCGATCGAGGAGCCGATACCGGAAGCGGAAGACGATATTCCCTTCTGAGGAATCGAACAGGAGAAAATGGAATGGCGAGAATGATGTCCAGGGTCAAGACCCGGACCCGCAAGAAGAAGAAGAAGACCCTGTCACGCAATAAGGTCTGCCGTTTGACGGTGGACCGGGTTGTCTATATCGATTACAAAGACGTGGGCATGCTCAAGCATTACGTGACCGAGCGGGGCAAGATCATCCCGCGCCGGATCACCGGGGCCACCGCGCGCCATCAGCGGATGCTGACGCGCGCTATCAAGATGGCCCGGCAAATTGCGCTGCTGCCGTACGTTGCCGACTAGGGGGCGCCTCGCGGCGCGCCCGGCAGGTGGCGGAGCATGCTGAAACGGGTGTTGTTGTGGGTGGGCTTGCTCCTATTGGGGGCAAGCTCTTACCCTCTCTCCCTCGGCATCTTTCCGGTGCTGGTGGCGGTTTGTGTCGCGCGCAAACGGTTGTGGCAGACTGCAGGCGTGCTGGCCATTGCGGCCGTCATCGCTCCAGCTCTCAACATCCTGCTCAGGCTTGCCTTGGTTCGCCAAGTCGCGCCCGCGGAAGACATTGAGCTAAGCAGCGGCCAACTGCTGGCGTTCGCAGGCGCGTCCGGCTTGGAGCACTTGGTGTTCGCGTGCACCGGCTTGCTGGCCGGCGCCGGCATGGCGCGGTTCTGGCCATATGGCCGGATCGTCTACGTGGTCACCGCGTATCTGTTTGGACTCATGGCCCTGTTCGTCGCGCTGACGTGGACGGCCTGGGCCGGCCAGATAGACATCATGTTTGAAACGTTGAACGTGAGTCTCCACGACCAGGCGAAGCGCAGCGGCGCAGTCGATCTTCAAGACACGTTCGACAAGCTGGCGTGGATAAGGGACCACAAGGCATCGCTGGTGTTCGGCTGGAGTTTTGCGGCCACTGTCATGGGCTCGTGCGCGTTCACGTCGATATCGGCGTACGTGCTCAGGCGATATTTCGGTCACGCGGGGCCTTCGGGGTCCTTCGTGGACATGCGGCCTTCGGAGTGGCTGGTGTGGGGCGCCATTGTGGCAGCCCTGCTGTGCTTCGCCTATCAACGCTGGCCGCACCCGGCGATCAGTTTTGTGGCGTGGAATGGCGCCTTGGCACTGAGCGCGGTGTACTGTCTGAACGGACTGGGGATCCTCCTGTATGGGATTCAAGCGTTCAGGCCTGGCCTGCTGATCTTTGTGTTGTTTCTCTTTGTGCTGGTGAATGTGGGCACGTTGCCCATGCTGATGCTGGTCGGCCTGTTTGACACCTGGGGCGATTACCGGCGAAAGATTGATGCGATCCTGGCGGCCCGGCAGGGTAGAGACAGACCAGGCGGCGATACCGTATAGTAATGAGGCTTGTTTTACGGCCGCGCTGCGAGGCGCAGCCGGATGAAGGAGAGGAGGACACCGTGAAGGTTATCCTGTGTGAGAACGTGCCCAACCTGGGCGAAATGGGCGCGACGGTCAAGGTGGCCGCGGGGTACGCGCGCAACTATTTGCTGCCGCGCAAGCTGGCGGTCAGCGCCGATTCAGGCAGCGCCAAGCAGATCGAGCACGAGATGCGCATCATCCGCAAGCGCGAAGAAAAGATGCGCGCGGAGATGGCCAAGGTCGCCAAGGAGGTCGAAGGTCTGACCGTCGAGATCAAGGCGCGTGCCGGCGAAGAGGACCGCATCTTCGGGTCGGTGACGACCGCGCACATCGCGGAAGGGCTCAAGGCCCTGGGCCGCGAGATCGACCGCAAGTCCATCACCCTTGAAGAGCCCATCAAGACGCTGGGCATTCACACGGCATCCGTGCGCCTGGCCAAAGGCATCAATGCCACAGTCAAGGTCTGGGTGACCAAGGAAGCGACGGAAGAAGAGGAGGCGGAGGTCGCCGAGTAACGTGGCTACGCAGCGAAAGGCGCCAGCCAGTTTCGACCGGATGCCGCCGCAGAACATCGATGCGGAGCGGTCGGTCCTGGGCGCCATGCTGCTGAACTCCGAGGCGGTCGGAACGGCCATCGAGATCCTGCGGGAGAACGCGGCCGACGTCTTCTACTCCGAGAAACACCAGCATATCTACGGCGCGATGGTGTCGCTGTACCGCAACGACACGCCTATCGACGGCGTGACGCTGGTCGAGCAGCTCACGCGCGACGGCCAGCTCGAACCCGTCGGCGGGCCCAGCTATATCGCGGACCTGGCGGGGGCGGTGCCCACCTCGGCCAACGTCGAGTTTTACGCTCGCATCGTGTTGGACGCGGCGGTGCTGCGGCGCGTCATTTCCGCGTGCACGCGCCTGGCGGGTGAGGCGTATAGCCTGCCGTCCGACGTGAACCAGCTTCTGGACCAGGCGGAGCAGGCGATCTTCTCGATCTCCGAGACGCGCCAGCTCAATCCCATCTTCAAGGTCGTGGATCTCATCCCCGAGGCCATCGATC
>JADLCA010000215.1 GCA_020847495.1 Candidatus Hydrogenedentota bacterium
AAGCGGGCCCGGCCGTTTGGTCCCGGCCGGGCACTTCTTCAACAGGCAATACCTTGGAGGAACCGTCGTGAATCACACGCGGCCTCGCATGGTCACGGTTACGCCGTGCCGATCGATTCCCGGTGCGCCCACACTTTTTCAAAGGCCTTGGTGTATTGCTCGACCAACTCAGGCTGGTCGGACGTGAAGTATGCGACCTGGATCGCCTTCTTGTTGGCTTCGTCGCAGCCCGGGATAGAGTCCGCCGCCGGCAGCACCGGCATGTGGCGCCACCACTGGGATTCGGATAATAACGGATACGTGTGCAACAGTTTCCACGAGTACTCGAGGACATCGACGCCTTCGGCCTGCAGCGCTTTTACCGCGTTCGCCCGCGACATGCCCGCTTCTTTCTCGTCGATGAACAGCAGGTTCTTCGAGTAGTACACGCGCTTCGATTCGGGACGCGCGTACGGCTCGCTCAGACCCGGAAGCTGTGTAATGCGGTCGTTCAGGCGGCGTACCTGGGCGCAGCCCGCGGCGTTCATCGCGTCAAGCTTGGCGAGCTGCATGCGCGCGAGGATCGCGGACACCGGATGCATGCGCAGCTTCGACCCGAACGCCGTACCCTGGTATTTCCGGTATGCGCTGTCCTCCGGGAAAGAATTTGGAAGGTCGTAGTTCCCGTACGTGACGGCGCGCTCGTAGTCAGTCCGGTTCTTGTACATGGCGATGCCGCCTTCGATGGATGGCAGCGGTTTTGTGCCCTGAAGGCTGAACCCGGAAATGCGGCCCCAGTTGCCGATGATGACGTCATTGATACGCGCGCCGTGGGCATGGCTGGCATCCTCGATCACGTCCAAGCCGTGTTCTTTCGCGAAGGCGTCAATCTCGGGCATATCGCACGGAAGTCCATACCAGTGCACAGGCATGATTGCCCGCGTTCTGCTGGTCAGGCGGCGCTTGCAGTCTTCGATGCAGATATTCATGGTTTTTGGGTTGGCATCCACGAAAACCGGGACGAGGTCGAAGAAGCGCATTGGCACGACGGGGAACCAGGTGCTGTAGTTGCAGACCAGGATCTCGCTGCCGGGCGGCAAGTCGAGCGCGAACAACATCGACGTCAGGGCGCTTGTCCCATTGCAGTGGGCCTTGGCATACGCACAGCCGTGGTAGGCCTTCCAGGCCTCCTCAAATGGGGCAATCGGCGTGTAGTCGGGACTCCGCAGTAGCTCGGACACCGCCGCGATTTCCTCGTCGCCGTAGAGGGGCCATTTCGTGGCCGAGCCTGCGGCCGCCTGGACCGCCTTGGGTCCGCCGTTCATGGCCAGCGCCTCCAGTTTGGCCTGGGCGCCTGCGCCGCCTTTCGCCGTGAGACCACCCGCCAAATAGAGACTCGCTCCGGCCGCGCCAGCCGCCTTCATGAAACCCCGGCGTGTGCTGACCGGACCGCTGTGTTCTGTGTGCATGATTCACATCCCCTGTTGTTGAACCCTCGGCAATTCGAATTTGAACCGGCTCTGTTCCCCGCAACCGTTCCCAGCCGCGTATCCTCGATTCTAGCCCTCTGCGCTGGTTTCGTCAAAATGCTAACGTGTACACGGATCCCCCGCCCAGGCAAGGATTCCAACCACGGGGGCACGAGGAACACAGGGGAGAGTGAAGAAGGAGACCTTTGATTCCTGCTCTCTTCTCCGCGTCTTGGCGCTTTTGCGAAAGGTGTGCTTCTAATGAGAAGCATAACTGTAAGGCGAGGACTGAGGTCATTGCATGTCCTGTCCCCGTGTTCCTCGTGTTCCTCGTGTCCCCGAGGTCAATCTGAATGCGCGACCTCAGTCTTCCGCGATGGGACGCAGCAGCACCGCGCGGAGATCTCCTCCGTCCAAGGTGCCCGAGCCGACGATCCAACCCTGGGAATTGATGTCGCGGGCGATGGTGATTTTCCAGCCCTTGCCTGTGCGCGAGTTGTACCGGCATGAGGCCCTGAGGCGTTTGTTGAGGTCGATCATGCCGCAGTCTTCCGTCCACAGGAACGCCGCGTTCTCCCCGTCGCGGGTGGTGGAACGGCCGACGATTTCGTCTGCATCCGTGATGCTGTACGCGATGCTGGCGTCACCGCCGAGGGTGCCCAGGTCCTGCATCTCTCCGGTACTGCCATTCGGCGTGGTGGGCACCCACCGGAAGGCGTGCTTCTCCTCATCACCTTCGAGCGCCGCCTCGCCGACGGCCACGCCGAAGTTGTTGATGCCGCGGGCCTCGGACTCGCTTCCGCCCAGGGTGCCCAGGTCGTACATGGTGCCCGTGTCGCCGTTGGGCGTCTCGGGCGTCCAGAGAATGGCGTGATAGAAGTCCGAGTCCGGCGCGACCGAGTAGCCGGCCGTTTGGCCGAGATCGTTGATGGCGTACGTCTCCGCGCCGACGCCGCCGAGCGTTCCCAAATGCACGTAGGACCCGGCAGTACCGTTGGGATCGTCTGGTGTCCACACGAAAGGCCGCCATTCATCAGGGCCGGGGAGCGCGCTCCACCCGGTGACTTGGCCCGACTCGTTGATCTGCCATGCCCCTGCCCAGTCGGACGCCGGCGCTCCCATGTCGTGAAGAGTCCCCGTTGTGCCGTTCGGTTCGTCAGGCATCCACAGGAATGGATGAATCGTGTTGCCTAAGGTGTTGGTTTCGCCGACGATCTGACCGGCCTCATTGATGTCCCAAGCTTCGCTGTGTTCGTTGAGACT
>JADLCA010000216.1 GCA_020847495.1 Candidatus Hydrogenedentota bacterium
AATTGTTGGTAACGCAGGAGATGACGGCGGCGCGGATGCCGAGTTCGCGGCAGCGTTGCACCTCGGGCGCGGTGCTCATACCCACGACCGTAGCACCCAACGCCTGGAGAGTTCGAATCTCCGCGGGTGTCTCGTACGCGGGTCCGTGCATCCAGAAATAGGTGCCAGTGCGGTCGCAGCCCGGTATCAGGAACTGCGTCTCCAGCCGCGCCGGCCGCTCGGGCCAATGAATGAAAGGCCACGTTTCGATGGTGTCCACGGCCACGAGATCGCCGGGGCGCAAGCCGGGGAGCAGTCCGCCTGCGGCGTTGGTAAAGAGGATTGTGGTGACACCCCATTCGGCCAAGAGGTCGACTGGTTTGACGACAGTCTTATAGTCAAAGCCTTCGTAGAAGTGCAGGCGGCCTGTTTGGAGGATGACGGGGCGCTTTGCCACCGCTCCGCGAGTAAACGTGCGCGCATGCCCGCTCAGCATAGTCCGGGGAAGGTCGAAGTACTCCGAAAACATGGTGGAATCGTCCACATCGTCGAAGACTCCGATGAGTTCGAATCCGGAACCGGAAACGATGCCCAGGGGATCGCGCGAATCCGGGCCGAGCCTGGCCTCTGACATGACGCTATCCTTCGGTTGAGGTTTCCCTGTTATGCGGGCCAGGAATCTGGAAAGAAGAGACTTCTATAGAGTTGAAGCGCATAGGGGTCCGTCATGCCGGCGATGAAATCCACTGTCCTGCGCTCAAGCGAATCTTCGGGATCGCCGGCCGCACTCTCCTTGGTGGGTTCTTCCAACAGGCGGTAGTACAACTCGCGGAGCAGTTTCTTCGCTTTCTCAATTTCGCGGTTGATCGCGGGACACGGATACAGGTTGGCGTAGAGAAACGCGCGCAGTTCGCTGGTCGCCTGGCGGACATCTTCCGCCATGCCGATGCGCCCATTGCGGCTATCTTCGATGAGGGCGACCACCATGCGGTTGATACGCTCTGACGAGGTGCGGCCCAGAAGATCAATGGCGTCCTTGGGAAGATCATCGAGCGTGATGAGGCCGCTGCGGATGGCGTCGTCGATGTCGTGGTTGACGTAGGCGACCGCGTCACAGATGCTGACGACAGTAGCCTCGAGCGTCGCGCCGGCTGAACTGTCGCGGCCGGTGAGCAGGCCTTTGCTGCGCGAGTGGTTGAGAATGCCGTCGCGGACTTCGAAGGTCAGGTTGAGACCGGTTCCGTGCCGGGTGGATTCGAGTTTATCGACGACGCGCAGACTTTGTTCGAAGTGACGGAATCCCGGCTCATACACCTCATTCAGAACTGACTCTCCCGCGTGTCCAAAGGGGGTGTGCCCGAGGTCGTGGCCGAGAGCGACCGCTTCGGTGAGGTCTTCGTTGAGGTATAAGGCGCGCGCGACGGTGCGCGCGATCTGGGAAACCTCGAGGGTGTGGGTCAGGCGCGTGCGGTAGTGGTCGCCCTTGGGAGCGAGAAAGACCTGGGTCTTTTGCTTGAGCCTGCGGAAGGCTTTGGAATGCAGGATGCGGTCGCGGTCGCGTTGGAAGGCGGTCCGATAGTCGTGCTCTTGTTCCGGCCTCAATCGCCCCTTTGAATTTCCGGCGAGTGCGGCATGCGGGCTGAGCGTGGTCCTCTCGCGTTCCTCCAGCTCTTCGCGGACTCGCGGGGAGGAAGCCGGGTGCTCTGGATTGGGGACGGCCACGGGGCTATTTGCCCTTGGATAAGCGCTTGGCCAGTTCGACCGGGAGCCCCGCCTGAACGATCTTGCGCTGACAGGCGTCGATATCGTAATCGACGCGGCAAAACTCGAAGGTCATCTTCTCGGCATCGAAAATGCCGAACGCGGCGCGCGGGTCGCGATCGCGCGGCTGGCCGACGGCGCCGGGATTGATGAAATAGCGGTTGGCGGGGTGGAGCTGGCGCACGTTGGTGGAGTTGGACGCCGTGTTGCCCTTTTCACTGAAGAAAGAAGGGCGATGGCTGTGTCCAAAGAAACACACGGTGACTTCGCGGCCGTTCAGATATTCGAGTTGCCGCATGGCGTCAAGCCAATCGATGATATAGTCGTCGCGGCTGCTTGGGGAACCGTGCACGCCCAGGCAATGCCCGCGGAAAGTAATCTGCTCGGGCAAGGAGGAGAGCCACCGGCGGTTGTCTTCGCGGACCTGCTCGTATTGCCACTCGATGACGCGTTTGGCGGCGGCGCGGAAGAACCAGGGATCTTCCAGGCCGCACACGGCGGCATCGTGGTTCCCCATCAAGGTGGGAATCTGGCGCTCGCGGACGATATCGACCACTTCGTTGGGATTTGCGTTGTAGCCGGTCAAATCGCCGAGGCACACAATCTTGTCGGGCTTGCGCCTATCGATTTCATCCAGCACCGCACTGGTCGCTTCCAGATTGGCGTGAAGGTCGGCAATTATGGCAATCTGCATGTGCTATTCCCTGGCGGCACTGGCGCGAGAGGCCACGCGGATAGCGTGGACGCGTGCTCTTGGACACCGTACTTCCCTGTCGATGCCGCAACTAGGGCTTGTCAGTAAGACAACCTTGTTTCGAACTCCCCTCCGGGTACGCGCGTTCGGCTGCCGCGCCCCTAAGCCACGACCGGAACAATTGCGGGACTTCCCGCGAACAGCCGATGGCCGTCCACTCTCAGGGCGATCACGTCTCCTGATGATGGCGATGGGATTTGGATTCGCTAGAATGTCCAGAACGCTCAATGATCTTTCGTAACTGCAGCAACTTCTTCTGTGCGTGGCTGTTGTTGGGGTCCGCTTGGAGGACCTTTTTCATGCAAGCAAGCGCCTCGGGGTACTCGCGACGCTTGATGTGCTGAACGCCGATATTAAACTGTGCGGCAAGCATCTTTCTACGCAGGCGAATGGACTGAGGATACTTCTTCGCCGCGAGTACATACTGCTCGAGAGCGCCGCCATAGTTGCGGGTTTCGAAGTAGAAGTCCCCCATCGTCTCTTCCTGGCTGAGATCCGCGGCGACTTCCTGCGACTTCTTGATCTCTTTCTCTTGCTTGCGTTTCTCCTCGAACTGTTCCGGCGTGAAGGCCTGCGTAACGGCAGACGCTTCTACGAGGATACTGATATTGTTGGTCGATGGGTCCTTGGGAATGAGGAAGAATCGCGCTTCATGCCCCGTGTAAGGGTGCAGGGTGTACCCGCGAAGCACTTCCCCATCCACAAACTCGACGATGAGTTCGTTTCCTTCGGGAGTCCATTCGCGGTACCGCACATTCTTGTCGAATTTCCCATCAAAACTCTTCACGTAGTAGACCGCCTTCAGATCCGAGTAGCGGATCTGAGTGGTCGTGCCGGAGGAAAGTCCATTCTCATCGGTCACATCCAGATGGAAGGACGCCTCCTTAGGATTCAGCGCGAAGCACATCCCGCGCGCGGTCCGGCCATCCTTATAGCGGACGACCAAGCGCTGGCGCGTCTGGCGTTTTCGGGCCTGGTCTGTACGCCGGGCTTCGCGCGCTTCCAGCTCTTTCCGGTGTTCCTGACGGCGGACCCACCACTCGTCACCCATGCTGGCGGGCCGCATTTCGGTGAGGTAGAGGCCCTTGCGGCCCACCTCATTAATGGCGTCCGCTTCGGTTTCCGCTTCGAGTACGCCGAACGTCTCTTTGCCGGCTTGGTCGATGGCCTTATACGCGAACTTACCCACGGCATGCTCCCTTCGCAGACATTGGAACCTGCTTGGATTCGCAACGCCATGCATGGGACCACGCCAGAGGCTGTCTACCCGCTCTCAAGGTCAGGTCAGAGACCGTCGCACGTCTGCATACGCGACCGGTAGCCTCTAGCTCGTACACCCCAACGGTACCATGCAAGTCGTTTCAAGTCAAAACGCGAATTCTGCTTAAGTATTTGGTAATTATGACTTTCCGATTGCTTAGATACTTCTGGTCCGCTCCAATTACCTGAGAAAACACGGTGCCGTATGCAAAGAAACCAGCTCCCACCGGACCTTCTGTAACCGATTGTATTGTAAGAAATTAGTCGTGGGAATACAAGCTAGAAGTGAGAAGCACCTTCAGACGGAACAACGAGGAGCTGCTGGTCTGCGGGTGTCAGAGCAAACGTCGGAGGTGCGGAGAATTCTGCGTAATACTCGCGCTTGAGCCAGTCGCAGAAGTCAGGAACCTGCGTAGTAGCTACCAGGTTGACGGTGCAACCTCCGAATCCGGCCCCTGTGAGGCGCGACCCAACGCTGCCGGCTTCTCGCGAGGTTTTGACGAGGCGGTCCAGTTCGGGGCAACTCACCCTGTAGTCCGTGGCGCAACTGGTATGGGACGCGTTCATGAGAGCGCCGAAGCCCACAGGATCGTCTTCGATAAGCAGGTCGCGGCCGGATTCGACGCGCTGGAATTCGGAGAGCTGATGGCGGGCACGGGCTTGCAGGGGAAACCCGCCAGAGGGTTCGGGAAGGTCGCCGATCCAGCGTTCGCGGATGGTATCGATGGAAACACCGAGCAAGCGAGCGGCATCGTCGAGCGTGGTCGTGGGACGGGGAAAGGTCTCACGGAATAGGGCCTCGACCTCGGAATTGAGCAGGCAGAGAGGACCGAACCACAGGTCCGCGAGGCGCGTGATCTGGATTTCATCGCCGAAGGTGCGTTGGGCCTGGCGTTCGACCATGGCGCGCAATAGGCGGCAGGACAGAGGTCCTTCGTTGTAGCGTACGCGCGCGGAGCCGGTCTTGTCGGCGAAGACGAGCGAGTGGCACACGACGAATGAGTAATCGCGGAATATGGGAACCGTCTCGATTCGCAGGGGATTGAAATCGATCTTGCAGGCCTTGTTTGCTTCGCCGAGAAGGATGACGGCCTGGTCCATACCGCCACCCTGCGTGCCGACGTAGTGTTCGGCTTCGGCAAGCAGCGCGGCGAGTTCGATACGCGAGATATTTCCACCAAGCGTGAGTCCCGCCGAAGCGAGATAGGCCAGCGCGGAAGCCACCACGAGCGCTGAGGAAGACGAGAGCCCCGCGGCAGGCGGAATGGTGCCGGCGACGAGCAGATCCATGCCGACGGAGCAATCCAGTTCGCAGTGGCGGTTGAGTCCTTGGACGGCAGCCTTGCAGTAGTTCTCCCAGGATCCGGCAGGCGAGGGAGGGATATCCGGCGTGTTCGCGAACTCCACGTCGGGGTAGCGGGTATCGACGTCGCGCAGGCGAATGATGCCGCCCTTGCGCGGACAAAAGGCAATGACGATCTCCCGATCAATGGTCGAGGGCAGCACGGGCAGGCCGTTGTAGTCGAGGTGTTCGCCCAGCAGATTGACACGGCCCGGCGCGCGGCACACGCTGGGCGTACCGGAATCGGGGTAGGCTTGGGAAAAGGCCTTCTTGAGTTGGTCGATGTACATCGTGTGAAAGGAAGATGCGGCCATTCCATTGCAAACAGGCGGGATTGTAGCGTTCATGCGCCCGGGCATGCAAAAAACACTGAAGACAAACAAACTGAAGACTTTGACCGGATAACAGGATGGACAGGATGAGCGGGCAAAGTTGTGGGCGAACTGACGCGAGCGGTATCAGGTTACACCCTATTCAGATAAGATACCGCGTCCTCCAGGAATTGTCCCGCCCACACGATCACCTGCTTGGCCTGCTCCGGGGTTACGCTCGTGCTGACCCCGTAATCACTGACGTTGCGCAAGTCCTGGGCATCGAGCAAGCACCGATGAAATCGCGCATCAAGGTCGCCGCTCTTCGCAAACTCACGGCCGTAAGCGGCCTGCACCGCCGCATGGCTCGAATACGACTGTCCCCGCGAAACCAATAACGCTTGGGCCACATAGAACATCGCGTAGTATGCCCGTGAAGTGGCAAATGCATAGTAGCCTTGGCTGAGCAGCAGATCAGCCGCGGCCAGGCTTTCTTTCGCTTTGTCGATCTGAACGGCGATATCAGCGTTCACACAGGTATCCCTTCCTTACGGACATTCATGAGGAAAGGCAACTGGCGTGATTCGTAGTCATCGCGTGTGACGAATGCACGGGAAAGGACTATGCCATGTTCGAGGCTCAGCTGCGCGGTCAGTTCAGAAGTCCGGGAGATCAGTTCGCCGTAGTCAAAGGCCCGACGCATCACGCACAGGACGTCAATATCCGAATCGTTGCGTTCCTCTCCGCGGGCGTGAGATCCATAGAGAATCACGCTGTCCAGCGCTTCGCCCAACGCCTCCGCCAGACCAATACGGTATGCGCGCAGAATCTCGTTTCGTTGCGTCGTCGTCATAGCCACTCCTTGTACGCAGTGTAACACCGCGTCGCAGGGGTTTTCACGAGCAAGCAGCGGAATCCCCTCCCGCTTGTGACCGATGATCGGCGTGGGTGCCGGTTCCATGTTCTGTTCCGCTGCACCAACAATCAAAGACTCCCTGGGGCGGCAGGGATACGACCAATGAAAATTGAGCTCGACGGCAGGCTTGACGCACACGAAAGAAAGACGACAGACCCACCCCCGCGTCCATGGCTCTGGTGAGCGTGGCAGGCCAGTCCTCATATCTCGAGTTGATTCCGCTCTCTCTCTTGTCTGCGCCGTAGCGCTGCTGCGAGAGGTGCGTTTCTGGCACGTTCGCGAAGATCTCCTCGCCGTCGCATTGACAGGGGCTTGGCGTTCCCTTGCCCAACTGCCGTTATGGGGATGAACGGTGTGTTTTGGAATTGCCTTTCTTGCCCCGCGGCGTGGTCCGCGTACCCCGGCGAGTTTGCCTGTTGCATCTTCTCCCTCCTTTCGCATTACACTTGGACCTGAACGCGGTTCTATTGTGCCAGCAGGAATCGCTTGGACAAGAGCCGCCGCGTCACAATCACGCGAAGGAGTCTCGAAATGTTGGAATCACCTTCCCTGACGCGTAGGAGTTTG
>JADLCA010000217.1 GCA_020847495.1 Candidatus Hydrogenedentota bacterium
CGATGTGCGTGCGAGAAATCCTATCCAGTGAGCCTGTGGGCCATTGCTAGGACATATCTCAGCGCCCGCTACGCGGGGGGTGGTGAGATATGCTCTCGCAAAGGCCCGTAGCTTAACAACTCGCCGGACATTTCCCCGCAGCATGTGTGGGCAGTGGGTACTGAGGCGCGTTGGGGCACAAGAGTCCCCTCCTTGAAGGTTCGCAGTTTCAATGCGATTGCCCTCGGGACAAAGGCAGGGCAATCTCACCAAGATCTCACATCTAAGCGGCGAGGACCCACGTAGCCCAACTTGCCTCAGTGCTGACAGTCCGGACGTCTTGAGGGGGCATTATCCGGCAGCGCTTTGTGCGAAGAGGTGCGCGATTGCCGCGGAGCTTTGATATTCGCTCCTATGGCCAGAAAGGCCAACGTATCCAAGTTCCAGCGCGGCGTGGCCGCAACTAAACGAAGATAGCTATCCACCGATTGCACCAATTCAGAAAGGAGATGCAAAAGGGGAAACGGCCGCGTCTCACGCCCGTTCCCCCTCGTTGCCTTCCCCTTCTTGTTCTCTTCATTGAATCGGTGTAATGGGTGAAATCGGTGAATAACACTCCTCATTTGATTGTGGCTGTGCCGCGATGGGCTGATACGGCGGCGGTCCTTCAGGTCTCCAGATGCATAACACTGCGGTATTCATGTCGCAGCATTTGGATCGCTCTCGCCGTGGAATGGATGGCGATGACCCGGATAGAATCCACGCCTCAATAGTCTGGGCGAGCTAGAGGAAGGGGGCTACCATGATCGAGCTGGGACCGGGGATCATTGGTGGGATCAGCGGCGCGTTGGGCGTGTCCATCTGTTTCTACTTGTTCAAGAAGGTACCTGGCCTCCGCGTGCAGGTGCCCGAAGGCGCCAAGGAGCGCCTGCCCGAGCTGCGCAAAACGTATGGAAAGTGGATGGCGCTCGCGGCCGTGTTGTACATCCTGGTCGCCGCGGCGATCGGCCTCTTGCTGTTCATGTTGTTCGTTCTCTTGAATGGCGCATTGCATTCGGGCCGCGATACCGGCGAGTACTACTTCCGGCTGGCCGATTTCGTGTGGGCGCTGCCATCGCTGTTTTTGGCCATCATCATTGCGGCAGTTCCCTGCGAATTCCTCATGCGCTGGTTTTTGGGAGGCCGTTTCGCGGAGTTCGAGCTGTTCAGCAAACTCAACCAGGGTTTTGACAGCACCAAACTGGCAATCGTGATGTCCGCGCTCATTGTGATCGTGGTTGCCATTGCGATACCTCTGGGCTTCGACTACTACACGCGCATCAACGATTCGGGCATGGACATCAACTCGCTGTTTTCATTCGGCACGCATCATCGCGACTACTCGGAGATCAGAGAGCTGCGTGAGGTTCTTTCATTCAAGGCGCCGGCAGGGAACATCGTGCGCGATCCGTATCACGAACTCGAATTCAACGACGGCAAGACATGGTCGTTTCGGGACAACGTTTTCCAAGAGGAAGGGTATACCGAAAAGGACGTGTTCCAGTATCTGAGTGAGAAGTCGGGGATCCCCATCACGGCCCAGAATCCCTTCCCGTTGGACTGAGTTGGCGAAGAGTTCCCTCCTTCCCTATGTTCTGACGTCTGGGTCATGCCTTCTTTCCCCCAATTCCGAATGAACCTCCCCGTTGTCCACGGCGTATGACGCAGTGTGAGTTCGACGCGGACCCAAAAGGGGAGGAACAAGTCATGGCTGTGTTCGCGATGCTCTTTGTTGTGGCTGCAGGAGCCGGCGCGGCGGAGGGGTCTACCCCGCCAGAGGTGATGAACCAAGCCGCTCCCAACTTGCCCAGCCTGCCCCAGGCGACCATGTCGGTGCCTTGGACTGACTTCAAGGCGATCCTCGAAGAACTCCAACGCGTTACGCAACAACAAGTCGAGAAGAAGGAAAAGCCCAAGCCACCCGTTCCCTGGACCATCGCGGAAGCGCACTACACGGCCGAAGCCCCGCAGGCCTCTTCCGTGCGCGTGGAGGCCAAGATGAAAGTCCACGTTTACGAGGAAGAAGGCTGGACGCGCATCCCCGTGCTGGGCAACACGGTCGGCCTCGCGAGTGTGATGCTCGATGGCACGCCCGCATTTCTGACCGGCGACGGCACGGGATGGCTCACCCTCCTGGCAGATAAGCCCGGTCCCCACGAACTCGACCTCGTGTTCTTCGTCAATTCCACGGAGGCCGAGGGCATTGTCTCTTTCGAATTTCCCTGCGCGGAAACACCCGTTACCCAGATGACACTGCGCGTTCCCGTAAAGGATGCGAACGTGCAGTCGCCCATGGCTTCGAACATCTCGGTTACCCCAGGCGAAGCAGGCCTCGAGGCGGAGCTGGCGTTCAAACCCAGCAAGAGTATTGCCGTGCAATACACTCTGCCCGCGGAACTGCCAGTCGCTCCGGTCGTCATAGAATCGCGGATTGCGTCCACGGCTTGGACCCTGTCCGAACTCACCGAGAACTACGTGGCGTGCAAGACGTTGTTGCGCTATACCATCCTTCGCGGCCAGGTGGACCACTTCGAATTGCGTCTGCCCAAGGATGCGAATCTGCTCAACGTCGAAGGGCAGGGGACCGCGTGGACACAGAATCCTGGCGAGGATGGTCTCGCCGTCGACGTGAAGCTCAATCACAGCGTGGCGGACACGTTTGATCTCGTCGTGACCTACGAGATGCCGTACACCGGGGCGGTAGTATCCGTACCGGACCTGCGAACGCTCTCGGTGGTGCGCGAAAGCGGCTATATCGGCGTGGCGGCGCGAGGCAACGTCGAAGTCACTCCCGGGAACGCCGTCGAAGGGCTGGTGAGGGTCGATGCCGCCGAGCTTCCTGTGGAACTGCGCGCACTTTCTCCAAAACCCATGCTGCTCGCCTTCCGCTACACGGAGGGTGCCCGGTTGCTCGCCCTGGATGTCCGCCGCCTGGAGGATGTCCCCATGCCTGACTCTACCATCGATCTTGCTACGTTCGAGACTGTTATCACGAAAGAAGGCATGGCCGTGACGCGGACCATCTTCGATGTGCGCAACAGCGTGCGGCAGTACCTGCGTGTCGAACTGGACCCGAAGGCGGAGGTCTGGTCGGCGCGCGTCGGCGATCAAGTTGTGAAGCCCGCACGCGACGGCGAGTCCGGCGCGGTGCTGGTCCCCTTATACAAGTCCGTGGAAGTGGACCGCCGTCTCGGCTCGTTCCCTGTGGAACTTGTCTACATGCAGCACGTGATGCCTCCGGATGGCTTTCGATACGACCTCGCCTTGACCTCGCCCTCCACCGACATCCTGATGGGCGAAGTCTCCTGGGCGGTGACTTTCCCGGATGGCCGTGTGCTCTATCGCAGCGAGGGGGACTTGGAGCGTATTGGCGAATTGCGTGACGAACTTCTCTCCCCGCGCCGCCGCAACGTGACAACAACAAACCGCGAGACGATTCGTCCCCTGCGGGAGGGCATCGAGCGTTTTCTCATGACTGATATCAACAATCCCGCCGCATCAACGGGGTCGGGCGACGCCCGCTACAAAGGGCAGCCGCTCAGCCCTGAGCAGGCCGGTTCCACTCCCGCGGTCTCCGCCGTGGCCGGCGTCTTGCCCGTGCGCGTCGACCTGCCCAATATCGGCGACGCTTACCGCTTCCACACGGTGCTGACACCCCAAGGCAAAACCCTCTCGCTGAGTATGACCACCTATCCCCGCTGGACAGCCCGTGCGGTCAGCGTGGTCTCGTCTCTCGTAGTGTTCGCGATGGGTATGTTGGTCTCCCTCTCCCTCGCGCGAGCCGTCGCGGGCTTGGTAGGTGGCCGGGCCGGCGGCAAGCGGGCGCTCGCGCTGCTGGTCCTGTGTGTCGCCGCACTTGTGGCGTCGAAGCAGTTTCTCGGGTTCTCGATGACACTGGCGGTATGGGGTTTCGTGGTGATGTCAGTGCTTCACCTTGTGCCCTTGCTTGGCCGCCACTTTGCTGATCTTCGCGCGACTCGCATGTCCTCCAAGATTGACACGGCGGAGCAGGAATCATGAAGGCCCGAGGCACTCGGCGTTTTGCCATCGAATTGGCAGTTGCGGGTGGACTAGTCCTCGTTCTGCTCCTGATTGCTCTTCCATTCCTCAACGGGGCGCGCGAAGGGACCCTGCGTGCCTCCTGCATGAACAACCTGAAACAGATGGGCCTCGTGTTCAAGATGTACGCAAATGAGCACCGCGAGTACTGGCCGCCGCTGAGTCCCTATCGCGAGAATTGGATGGCGGATGTGTCCGTTCTCTATCCCGAGTACCTCACGGACCTGCAGGTGCTTGTCTGCCCAAACAGCCCGTTCCGGCACGAGACAGTCTTTGTGGGTGGCGGAGGTCAGGGCGCAGCGCCTCAGCCCCAGTGTGTGTCGTCGCTTTTCTACCTTTACACCGGCTATATGGTCTGTTCGGACGAGGAAGCACTCGCTTTGTTCGATTCCGCGGGAGAGTCCTGGCCCGGACAGGGTATGCCCGTGCTCGAACTTGATGTGCCGCAACTCCCCGGCAGCGACCGAACCAAAGGTTTCGGACAAGCAGGGATCCCTGTGCTTTGGGACCGCGTCCCTCTGCGCGAAGAAGAGTTTGCGCACACAGCGCCGCTCGGCATCAACGTGCTCCATATGGACGGCCACGTGAAGTTCGTGCCGTACTCCCACTACAACAACTCGAACTTCTTCCCGGCGACGCGCGTCGGTGCGGAGACTTTCGGAAGCGTGGCGCCCAGTATGCCGGCCTCCTGCTACGACGATTGGGGATGAATGAGACTTGGTTCAGGCCCGCGCAATCGAAGAAACACGTGACGCCAGGCGCCTGGCCAAGAAGAACATCCCCCTACACCCCCTTCGAAGGGGGACACATGTAACTCTAGTACTAAACATTATCAGGATTTTTCGATGGCGACATGAAGCCATCTGGTACAGAACACACGCGGCCCGAAGGGCACGCGCTCATGGGTCCCCCTTCGAAGGGGGCAGGCCCGAAGGGCCGAGGGGGATGTGGGGACTACCAAGTGACGCCTTGACTGGGTTGCGTTGCGCTTTGCGACGAGTTTACCCCGGCAGATCGAACTTACCCAAGACCACCGCTTGCCCCGCCCCGGTGGCGCTGGGGACGTTGCCAGGCCTGAGGTCGAGCGTCTCATTGCCGAGGATCGCGAACGCGATTGCTTCGCGCGCGTCGCTGGGCAAGCCCACTTGGTCGCTCGTCAGGATATCGAGCCCCGCCAATTCTTCCCGCAAGAAGCGCATGAGGGTGCGGTTGTGCGTACCGCCGCCGCTGACAATCAGCCGCGCCAAGGTGTTTTGGGGTTTCACAAAGCGCTCATAGGCGCGCGCGATGCTCAAGGCCACGGCCTTGGTCACCGTAGCCAGGACGTCTTCCGGCTTGTAGCGCTCCGCATTGACGATGTCTTTCGGAAGGTACACTTCCACATCGAAATCCTCGCGCCCCGTACTCTTGGGCGGCGCTTTCTCAAAGTACGGGTGGGACAGCAACTGTTCCAGCAACGCGTCATCGACTTTGCCCTTGGCCGCCCCCGCTCCCTTGTCGTCGTAGTGATGGCGGCCTTTGGTCAACAAACGCACCGCCCCGTCGATGGGCATGTTGCCTGGCCCGGTGTCGAAGGCAAAGACGTCCTTCAGAACCGGTGGCACTATCGTGAAGTTGGCGATCCCTCCAATATTGAGGCACCCTACCGACTCGTCATCACGGTGAAAGAGCAACCAGTCCGCGTAGGGTACCAGTGGCGCCCCCTGACCGCCCGCCGCCATATCGCGTGGACGAAAGTCGGAAATGACCGGAACGCCGAGACTCTGCGCGATAATCGCCGCCTCGCCGATTTGAAGCGTGCCGAAACCCAGGTGCGAAAGGCCGGGCGGGATATGGGCAACCGTGTGTCCGTGGGAAGCCACAAAATCGACCGTATGCCCCTGCTGGGTCGCGAGCGCGGTCAAGGAGTGAGCCGCCTCCGCGAAGAGCCGCCCCAACTCGTGGTGCAGACATGCCAGTTCGCGCGACTCAACGCGCGAGTTGAGCAGGCGGCGTTTCATGGAATCGGAATAGGGGAGGGTCCGGAACTCGACCAGCTTGATGCGGATATCGCGTGCTCCACCCTTGATACGCACCAGCGCCGCATCGATCCCGTCGCATGAGGAACCCGACATCAGGCCAATGCCAAACCGCACCGGCCTCGGTTTACCTTTGGACGATTCCTTGCTGGCCAAGCGGGACGCTCCCCTGCCTCATGAAAGACATGCTTGCGCGAACGAATGCCACCTAATCCACAGGGAGTGTAGCAGGCCTCCAGACAGTCGCGTCAAGAGGAAACCGCCGGCCTCTGTTGCAGAAGTCAAGCGGACGGATCAGTCCGATCGGTCCGCTCCGTCCGATTGTCTTGTTTGTCTTACTCGTTACAGTGCCGCCAGCGGCACCTGCCAGCAGCGGATCCGCTGTCTCTTCCAGGTGTAGCTGATCGCGACCCCTTCGCTGGTGCCCACGATGGCAGGATAGGAGAACTCCATCTGCGGCTCGTCTTCGAGATGGCCAACTGTATTCCATGTCTTGCCATTGTCAGACGAAACCGCCAGGTCAAGCGGCGAGCGGCCCTGTTTGAGACCGACGGGATTGTAGACGAGCAAAAGTCGTCCGTCCTCCAACTTCAAGAGGTCGATGCCGCTGTTGTTGTTGGGCAGGCCGGTCAGGTACATGGGCGTCCATGTGCGGCCACCATCCTCTGAATCCGTGCGCCCAATCTTGCCGGCGGTGGTGCGGAGCAGGGCGTGGACCTTGCCCGGGGCTGACTCCCAGACCGTTGGTTGAATCGCGCCTCGTCCCACGAAGACCGCACGGTCCATCGCGAAGTCTGGGGTGCGCTCCCACGTCAAGCCGCCATCCTTTGACAGGTCGGCAAACGCATCCCACTGCTTGTACTCTGTCGAGGCTCCCGCCAGCCACGTGCCGTCCGACAGGACAACGGGCTTGTTCTTGACGGGGCCGCGTCCCCCCTGATCATGGGCGACCAACTCTACCGGAGTGCTCCAGGTGCGGCCGTTGTCCCTGGTTTCCATCCAGTTGGTTTCCCATAACGGGATTTCGCGCCCCACCTTGAAGAAGAGGTAGGTGCCTCGTGCCGGGTCGCGGAACAACACAGGATTCCAGTGCGGTGTCTCGTTCACTTTGGCGACGCGCTCGGGCGCGCTCCACGCCCCGTTGCGGAACGCGGACAGCCAGATACCCACGTCCAGCTCGCCCTCTTCGGTCCCGGCAAACCAGGCGCAGAGCAGGGTTCCATCTTCGGTTTGGACGACCGTCGAAGCATGGCACTGCGCGAAGGGCCTCTCATCCTCGAACACGAAGTCGACCCGGCCCTGCTGGGCGGTCACTTGGGCCGCAAAGTCCGAGGGCTGTTGTGCCTGCGATTGAGAGGACATGAATACGCTTCCAAGGATAGCCGCGGCAGTGGCGGTGCGTTTCAGATACAACATGATGGGTCTCCTTCCTGCAGGCATGGTACGCATAAAAGGGTTCTATCGCAAGCATTTACGTTTTCCAACGGCTTGTCAGTGGGTGTCAAGCGTGGTATAGTCATTTGGGAATATGGCGTGCCCTCAGTGGTGTACGCAACGGCAGGGATGTGTCCTGATTCTGTGGACCCGGAACACAATATACGGTATAATCTGATCTCGCCATCGCACTACATGGGGTTAGGTCCCGCCCCGAAGCACGTCGGCCCGAGTGCCGGAGCCTTGAATGCGCAAGCCTGACAAAATGATAGATTTGGAGCGGCCACCCGTTGTGGAGTCCGCCATCCTTGTGAGACTGGCCCTTCCCAGCGATTCGGATGACGAGATCGAAGAGTCTCTGGAGGAGATGCGGCGGCTTGCGTGGACGGCTGGAGCGGAAGTTCTGTGCACCGTCGTTCAGTACCGCCCCGACGTTTGTCCCGCCACCTTGATCGGCCCGGGCAAGGTGAAGGAAATCCGGGCCTCCTGCGAGGAACTCGAAGCGGACGTCGTGCTGGTGGATTCCGACCTCACGCCGACGCAAGGCTCCAAGCTGCAGGAAGCGCTGGGCGTGAAGGTGCTCGACCGCACGCAACTCATTCTCGATATCTTCGCACAACGCGCGCAGACCAATGAAGGTAAGCATCAGGTCGAGCTGGCGCAGCTGCAGTACGCGCTGCCCCGCCTGACCGGGCGCGGCGCCGAAATGATGCGCTTGGGCGCGGGTATCGGTACGCGCGGTCCCGGCGAGCAGAAGCTCGAAGTGGACCGCCGAGTTATTCGCAAGCGCATTAACCGCTTGAAGGCCGAACTCGACGAAATCCGCAAGCACCGGCGCCTGCAACGCAAGTGCCGCACGGAAGGCAGCGTCGGGACCGTCGCATTGGTCGGCTACACCAACGCAGGGAAATCCTCTCTTCTGAACGCCCTGACCGAATCCCACACCCACGTGGAAGACAAGCTCTTCGCCACCCTGGACCCGTGCAGCCGGCGTTGCCCTCTGCCCAATGGAGGTCAGGTCATCATCACGGATACGGTGGGGTTCATCCGTAAGTTGCCGCACTCTCTGGTGGCGGCGTTCCGCGCGACCCTGGAAGAAGTCAACGAGGCGGACCTCATCCTGCTCGTGGCGGACGTCTCGCATGAAATGGTTACGGAGCATATCGATGCCGTGAATGCCGTGCTCGACGAGATCAAGGTCGAGAACAAGCCCATCATCCGTGTCTTCAACAAGATCGACGTGGCGGACCCCGCTCTTGTGCGGGCCCAGTTGCACGGGCCGGGAAACTGCGTCTCGTTGTCCGCGAAGACCGGGGAAGGCATCGAAGAACTCCTGAAGCGCATCGAAGACACGCTGTCTGTCCGGCGGGTCCGGGTCCGGCTGCGCATCCCGCAGCGCGAAGCGGGCGTCGCGGCCCGGGTCTACCAGGAAGGGCGGGTTCTGGATCGGTGTTACGAGGATAACAGCATCCTGCTGGACGCGGAGATCGACGCGGCCTTGGCAGGCCAGATGGACGCCTACGTGGAGCGGACAGAACCGGTAGCGTTGCCGCTCGGTGCGGCGTGCGTGCAGCATGCCTGAACCGAACGGCGAAATCGATGTTCTGGCGACGGTGCCCTCCGGCATTCCGGAGAGGGCGGCCGCGGCGATGCCCCGGGTGCGGATGGCGGCGATTATCGTTGAGGATGACCGGCTGCTGCTGGTCCGCCATTCCAAGGCGGACCGCTCGTACTGGCTGTTGCCGGGTGGCGGGCTGGAGTTCGGCGAGTCGATGGAAGCCGCGCTGCGCCGGGAATTGATGGAAGAGGCGAATCTGGAGATTCGGGTCAGGGACCTGGTCATGGCGAACGACACGATCGATCCCAACGGATCACGCCATGTGATCAACCTGTACTTTACTGCCGAGGTCGTTTCCGGCGAATTGCGGTGTGGCGACGACCACCGCCTCGAAGAGGTGCGCTTTGTGCCATTGAGTGAAGTCCCTTTTCTCCACTTCTATCCCGATACGCGCCCGGCCCTCCTGCCGGCTATCCAGGCGGGATTCCCCGGCCGCGCCGCGTATCTCGGAAACCTGTGGAAGGAGCAATAGACCGATGCGTCTTGCGTTCAGAACGCAGCACAACTCCACGGGAGAAACGCGGTGCGCGTAGCCTTCCTGAACCCGATGTTCGGAACCGACTTCACGAAGTCGGCGCGCTGGTTCGCGCGGTCGCGCGGCAGGGTTCAGAGGCATCCCGACTACTTCTGTATCGCCGCGGGCGTTGTGGAAGCGGCCGGCCACGAGATCTTCTTCCTCGATGCGCAGGCCAAGAATATGCCGACGCCCGTGGCGCTGGAAAAACTCAAGACCTTCAAGCCTGACATGGTGGTTTATCAGGCGTCCACGCCGTCCATCGACGCCGATATTGAATCGGCGCGCCTTTGCAAGGAAGCCCTCGGTGGCCTCCATGTGATGATCGGGCCGCACGTCACCGCGGAGCCGGAAGACACGTTGAAACGCGCGGACGGGGGCGTAGATGCCGTGGCGATTGCGGAGTACGACTACTCCCTGCGGGACCTTGCCAATGGAATTCCATTGCGCGAATGCCTGGGCATTGCGTGGATGGATGCCGGCGTCTTTGTACGAAACGCCGAGCGGCCCTACATCGAGAATCTCGACGAGCTTGCCTTCCCCGCGTGGAAGCACATTGACATTTACGACTACCACGATTTCGGCAAGTTGTTCCCATTCCTGACGGTGATCAGCGGGCGCGGCTGCCGCGCGAAGTGCACGTTCTGCCAGTTGCCCCAGGTCATGAACGGCCATCAGTACCGCGTGCGCAGCGTCGAAAACGTGGTCGATGAAATCGAATACGATCTCAGACTCTTTCCAAACCTCAAAGAGATCATGTTCGAGGATGACACCCTGACCATGCGCAGTTCGCAGGACCGCCTGGTGGA
>JADLCA010000218.1 GCA_020847495.1 Candidatus Hydrogenedentota bacterium
ACTCGATTCAATTGTCGACCAAATCAACAACCGACCAAGGAAATGCCTCGGATACCGAACCCCCAATGAAGTCTTCCAGCAAGTACGTCTCCAACGCCTACTTGCACTTGGCTCTTGAATCCAGGCTGCCAAGAACGAGCGGCTTCGCCGCTCAGGCAAAAAAAAACGCCTTGCGGCGAACAAATGCCCGCCTGAGGCGTGATGCCCGGTACTAATTTGACTTACGCTTCTTCCAGGACTTCGTCGTAATACTCGGCATAACACTCGATATGCCAATACTCGCCTTCCACGACCTGGACCTCGCCGAATTGGAGATCGGTCTCCTCGATCGCTTCATTGCACAACGCGCAACAATGCATGGCTGCTTTTCACCTCCTTTCCATTTCTTCGTTTCTGCCCCGAATCCGGTTCAGAGCTAAAATCGCGAACTTATATCACAACGAAACTGCAGAGTCAAGAGGAAAAATCCCTTCTGAAGATAGATTCTATGCAGACCTCCCGGCCTGCCCCCTCTTGGTAGGAGCGGGAGTCCGGCGGCACGGAGCTTAACAATTGACGGAAATGCGCAAAATCGCTAAACTGCCCTTGGGCGGCTAAGGGGTTGCCGCCCCGTTTCAACCGAGGTGTGCCCGCACGGGAACAAGGAGGCCAACCATGAGTCCAGACGCGAACATGAATGATGCCGGATGCAGGCGGCTTGCCCGGCCCGCGTTAGGCTTCCGCTTGCTCAGGTTTTGCACGTCGTGCGCGGCTGTTCTGCTCTTGTGCGCGGTTTCGCTCAAACAGTGCCCCTCGCTGCCCGAGAATTGCAGCAAGTTGTCCATGATTGACGTGGGAGGATACTCACTGGCCTATAAAGACGAAGGCGCTGGCGGCCCCCTCGTGGTCTTGCTCGCCGGGGAAGACGACAATACCACGGTGTGGCGCAAAGTGCAGCCGGGCGTCTCGGAATTCACGAGAGTCATCGCATACGACCGGGGCGGGGTCGGGTGCAGCGACGAGGGAGAAAACCCGAGGACGGTGGAGAAAGTAACGGACGAGCTGGACGCGTTCCTGGACGCACTGCAGGTGAACGATCCGGTCATCTTGTGCGGACAGTCGTTTGGCGGGTTGTTTGCCCGCTATTTTGCCAACCAGCATCCGGACCGGGTGGCCGGGATTGTGTTGGTGGACGCGACTCACGAGCGCCTGGAATATGAGATGGCGCTCAGCCTCAAACCCCAGTCATTGGAGAAAGAAGACCTTGAGTACGGCGTCTATTTTGGTATCTCCGGAAGACCCGGGGTCTGGGGCGAGTACTACAATCGATTCAACACGTACAACACAATCGCACAGAATCGCGCTCTGCCTGACGTGCCGCTGATCTACTTGAGTGCGGGCAAGTACGACCCGGGATTGGTCCCCGAGGAACAGGCCACGGCGGCAGACGCCCTGAAGGAAACGCTGGATGAGGACCAAGTCTCGCTGTCACCGCAAGGCGTGTTAATTGAAGTCGCGAAGACCGGTCACGACATCCAGATAGATGAGCCGCAAACCGTGATCGATGCCGTCAAACAGGTTTTTGACATGGTGACGGCGCCGTAACACGAGGAGGATTCCCGCCCACCGCAGGAAGCCTCCGGGACTGGCTATTCCTGGAGCGAGCCGGTGTAAACGCGTTGCCCGTCTTCCGCGTCGCTTCGGATATCTATGCTGTTGTTTGGCGTGTCTATACACTGCCGCAAGACCTGCGCAAACTGGGCGGCATTGGGATTGCGCAGGATGGAGAAATGGTCGCCGGGGAGCGTGTGAACATCCACGTCGCCGGTGCTGAGCTTCGACCAGCCCCGCGTGGGATCCGCGGCCGGTCGCGCGTTGGCGCGGCGCTCCGCTAGGAACAGCGTGATTCGCCCACTGTAGGGCTTCGGCGTATAGCGCTTGAAGGCGCGCATGTTTGCAAGCGCGATGCGTACCCAGTGCCGGGCCGCGGTCTGATTCATCAGCATGGTCCCGCCGCCCCGTATGTCAGCGGCTGAACGGTTCATGGCGCGCTCGTACTGGCTGCGAAAGGCGCGCTCGCCGCGTCTGTCCACAAACCGCAACATTCGCAGGAACATCCTCCCCCCCGGCGATGCCGCGATGCTATGCCGGGCACCATCCACGGTGGTCACAAGCCCAGACAGGGCGAATGACAAGCGGTGTCCCATATTCTCCCAGACAAGACGTAGGCGTTTGCTGAGCGGTTTGTGGCCGTTGGTGGGCGCACGAAGTCCAGTAATGGTCTCGATGAGGAACAGAAGCCCCACCTCGCCGCGGAGCTGCTGGGCCATTTCGAAGGCCACGGTGCCGCCGAGTGACCAACCACCTATGTGATAGGGTCCGCTGGGCTGCACGGCGCGTATGGCGTCGATGTAACAAGTGGCCATTTCTTCCAGGCTCTCGCAGGGCGCGCGCCGGCCTTCATAGGCAGGGTCCTGCAGCGCGTAGACAGGCTGATCAGGACCCAAGTGATGGGCCAAGGCGTAGTAGGCGAAGATCGTCCCGCCGGCGGGCGCAATGAGAAAGATCGGAGTGCGATTGCCCCCGGTGCGAATAGGAACCACGACTTCGGGCCAGGAGCCGGACCTGGCATCGACAGGGTGCTGTGTGCTTTTCACATCGCCAAACGGGCTGCACAGCTCATCGATTTTGCGGCCCAGACCTCTCACCGTCGGCGCCTCGAAAACCCATCGTAGTGGAATCTCAATGCCGAATGCTTCGCTGACGCGCGACACCATGGCCACGGCCAGCATCGAGTGGCCGCCGATGTCCAGGAAGTTGTCGCGGACACAGATGCGTTCCCTCCCCAGCAGGGCTTTCCAGATTTCCGCGATCCGGATTTCGGTGTCCGTGGAAGGTTCGACGTGTTGCGCTCCGCTTTCAGTTGCCGACTCCGTGACTTGACTCAGCAGAGCTTCGCGATCCACTTTGCCGTGCGCGGAAACAGGGATGAAGTCGGCCAGCGTGAACGTGCTGGGCATCATGTACGCGGGGAGTTGCGCCCTGAGCGATTCTCGCAGAACGGACGGCTCCACGCGGGCCCCGTTGGAAGGGACGACAAACGCCGCGAGGGACGGGCCTGAAGGGCCATTGGGCCGGGGCAGCACGATCGCCTCCCCCACGCCTTTCTGCAGACGGAGTATCGATTCGATCTCGCCGAGTTCGATGCGGAATCCCCTGATCTTGACTTGGTGGTCTGTTCTACCTAGAAACTCAAGTGTGCCGTCAGGCCGGAAACGCGCGAGGTCGCCGGTCTTGTACAGCCGCGTCGCGGAATCTGTCGAGAACGGATCGGGGATGAACTTCTGATGCGTCAGCTCCGGCTGGTTCAAATATCCGCGTGCGATACCCGGCCCGCCAATGTGCAGTTCGCCCGCAACCCCGCGCGGCACAGGTCTGAGGTGCGGGTCCAGGATGCAGACGCGCGTGTTGTCGATAGGGCGGCCAAGGGATGGCAAGTTTGCCGGCTGCGCGCACACCGGCACATGGCCCGACGTGGTCACGACGGTGTTCTCCGTGGGGCCGTAGTTGTTGACGAGCGCGAAAGGCAGCGGCCGCTCCGGAAAGCGGTGTAGCGTATCGCCACCCGTCAGCAGGTAGCGCAGCGGTCCATCCGAAGGCCAGTCGAAGTCGAGCGCCTGCTCCGCAAGGGGCGTGGGCAGGAAGGTGATACTGATTCGCTTTTCCATCAGCCAGCGGTGAAGTGCCGCCGCGGAGAGTCTGGTGGATTCCGTTGGAATGCTGATGCTCGCGCCGCAGGTCAGGTAGGGCCACAGCTCCCAAACGGATGCGTCAAACGCGACACCCGCGAGCTGCGTGGCCCTGTCGTCCTGGGAGATGCCAAACGCCCTTCGGTGCCAGTGCACGAGGTTCAACAAGCTGCGGTGCTCAATCAAAACGCCTTTGGGCCGGCCGGTGGAACCGGAGGTGTAGATAACGTAGGCCAAGCTGGCGGGATCGAGGTTGACGCTCGGATTGGAGCCGGGCATGGACGCAAGTGCGCTCCAATCGTCCGCAAACACCGTGGGAATCTCGCACGGGGTGAATCGCTCTGCATGGTCCGCGCTGGCGATGAGCACGGCAGCGCCGCAATCCATCACCATATGACGCAGTCGCTCGTCGGGATAGTGCGGGTCGAGAGGGACATACGCACCACCGGTCTTGAGAACCGCCAGCAATCCCACCGCCATGTCCAGGCGCCGCGCCATACAGATGGCAACCCGGCTTTCCGGCGCTACGCCCAGCGCTATCAAACGGTGGGCCAGACGGTTGGCGCGGCGGTTCAGCTCGTCGTACGTCAGTGAGGTGTTCGCGTCTTCCAATGCAAGAGCGCCGGGGCGGCGCGCGGCCTCGGCCTCGACAAGGTGATGCACGAGCTTGGTTGTGTCGAAAGCGATTCGCGGGCCCATCCCCAATTCCAGGAGCTGCGCACACTCTTCATCACCGACCATGGGGATACTACCCACCGTACCGTTATCGTCGCGCACGACTTCGCGCGCCAGCTTGCCGTAGTGCTCAAGCAAGCGTTCCATGGTGGACGCATCGAATAGATCGCTGTTGTATTCCGCGGACACGGCAAAACCCTGTGCGCCTTCGGAAACAGTGACCGTCAAATCAAAGCGTGAATGCGACGAGGCGATATCGAATCGGCTGATATCCAGGCCTTGGAGGCGCGGAAGGGCGGCGTTGACATTCTGCACCGCGAACATCACCTGGAACAGTGGCGTACGGGCAAGGCTCCGCTCGGGAACGAGTTCTTCAACTAGTTTTTCGAAGGGCACATCTTGATGTGCCTGGGCCGCAAGCGCGACTTCCCGGGCCTGTTTCAGCAGGTCGTGGAAAGGGGCGTACGCGTTCACGTGAAAGCGCAAGGGCAACGTATTGGCGAAGAACCCAATAAGACCCTCAATCTCGCCGCGATTCCGGTTGGCGATGGGCGTGCCGATAACGAGATCCTCCTGTCCCGTATAGCGATAGAGGAGGACGTTGAACACCGCGCATAACGCCATGAATGGCGTCACGTCGTGACGGCGGCAGAATTCCACCATTTCATCTCGAAGGGCCGCTGGCAACACAATGCTCGCTCTTCCTCCACCGAAGGTCTGAACGGTCGGCCTCGGACGGTCCGTGGGCAGGTCCAGCGCGGGCGGGGCGCCCTTCAGATGCTGCCTCCAATAGTCCAGTTGCTGCTCCAGGACTTCGCCCTGCAGATAACCGCGTTGCCACTCCGCGAAGTCGGCGTATTGCACTGTCAGCGCAGGCATATCAAGTCGATCGCCAGCCGCAAAGGCATTGTAGAACGACTCCAACTCACGCGCGAAGACCCCCATGGACCAGCCATCGGATACGGCATGATGCATGGACACGCCCAGCACGTGTTCTCCATCAGCGAGCCGGATGAGCAAAGCGCGAAACAGCGGACCCTCTTCGAGATCGAACGATCTGCGCAGCTGCTCCCGCAAAATGCGCCGCGCGGCTCCATCGCGCTCCCCATCGGAAAGCGCGGTCAAGTCGACTGGCGCAAGCCGCGGGATGGCATCTGCCCGCACGAATTGGCGCGGGTCCTCATCGCTCCCGCCGAACACGGTGCGAAGGACGTCATGACGTTCCAAGATTGCGCTGAGCGCATTCTGCAGCGCATCGAGACTCAGCGTTCCGCGCAGGCGCAACGCAACCGAGATGGTGTACACGCCGTCGTCGGTTCCCAGGCGATCAAGAAACCAAAGGCGCTGCTGGGCAAATGACAACCGCGCAGGCGCGCTCTCACGCCTGGGCACTATCGCTGTAGCCGCCTGTTGGGCCACATTCGATTGCATCGACTCGACGCGCGCGGCGAGGCCCGCGAGACTGGGCTCTTCAAAGAGCGCGCGCAAAGGCAGTTCCACGTTCAGAGACGCCCGAATCCTGGATACGACTTGAGCCGCCTTCAGGGAATGCCCGCCCAAATCGAAGAAACGGTCGTGCCGCCCGACGCTTTCAATGGACAACACCTCACACCAGATTGCCGCGAGCGCCTGCTCCACGGCGGTCGCAGGCGGCTCCATGTTGCCGGGCGCCGCGGCAGTCAGTTCCGGAGCGGGCAACGCGCGTGTATCGATCTTGCCGTTGGGTGAAAGCGGCAGCGCATCGAGAACGACAAACGCCGACGGGATCATGTGCGCCGGCAATTGCGCCGCCAGCGCGCCGCGGCACGCGGCAACATCATAGGTCTGCGCGTTCTTGGGCACGAGGTAGGCCACAAGGCGTGGCTCGCCGGGCGTATCTTCCCGCAGAATAACGGCGACGTTCGTGAACTCGGGCAGGGCGCGCAGACTGCTCTCAATCTCGCCCAGCTCGATCCGGAACCCGCGCAATTTGACCTGATCGTCGCTGCGGCCGAGAAACTCGACATGACCATCCGCACGCATACGGCCCAGGTCGCCGGTCTTGTATAACCTGTTCGTCCAAGCATCCCCAAAGGGGTTGGGAATGAAGCGCTCCCGAGTCAGCTCAGGGCGGTTCAAATAAGCGCGAGCAAGGCCCACACTCGCAACGTAGATGTATCCCGGAATCCCCGGCGGAACGGGCCTGCACTGTGAATCAAGAACGAAGACCTGGGCATTGGTAACCGGCCTGCCAATCGGCACCGTGTGTTTTTCGGAGCCGTCACATTCGTAGAGCGTCGCGCAGACCGTCGTTTCGGTGGGGCCGTATCCGTTCAGGAAGCGGCGGTCCGGAGTCCAACGCGCCGCCAGTTCTACTGGGCACCGTTCACCCGCACTGATTACGACACGCAGTGAGGGCAAAACTCCCGGGTCGAGCAGGGACAAAACTGTTGGTGGAAGCGTGGCCATGGTCACGCCTTCCTGCTGCATATAGCGCGTAAGACGCTCCGGATCGCTCACGATCTCGCGCGAGGCAAGGATGAGCGGACACCCTGCGCCAAGCGCGGGAAATATCTCCCAAACCGATGCGTCAAAACTGAGTGAAGCGAACTGCAACACTCGAGTGTCGTGGTCTTTGTCAAACTGTTCGCGCAAGTACATGATGAGGTTGGGGAGACCGCGATGCTCTACGAGCGTGCCCTTGGGTTTGCCCGTGGACCCGGAGGTGTAGATAACGTAGGCCAGGTCACAAGGCTCGGGAGCCATGCCGAGATTGCTTGCAGGCAATTGGGAGAGTTCTTCCGCAATGGCATCCAAACAGAGAGCGTTCTCATGCGCCGCCAGCCGCGGGCAGTCCGCGCGCCGCGTCAAGATCAATTGAGGGCGCGCGTCTTCGATCATGAATTGCAGTCGTTCGTTCGGATAGCCGGGATCCAGCGGCAGATAGGCCGCGCACGCCTTCATCGTGGCGAGCACCGCAACAATCATCTCGGGCGAGCGCTCGATGGCTACGCCCACGAGGCACTCGCGCGCGATGCCGCGGCCTCGCAGGTATCGTGCGAGCTGGTTGGCGCGCGCGTTCAATGCTTCGTAAGTGATGGACCTGCCCTCAAAGCGTAGCGCTACCGCTTGAGGGGCGCGTTTCACCTGCGCCTCGATCATGCGCGTGGCGACAACGTCGCTGGACTGGCGCACGCACGGCGGCTGCGCAAAGCGCAGCACTCGGACGCGCTCCGCGTCATCCATGAGGTCCGGAACACAGATTCCCGCGTCTGGGTCCTGCACAAAGGCGGCGAGGAGGTTGCGGAAATGTTCGAGGAAACGGCTCATGGTGGCCTGTTCGAAGAGGTCTGTGTTGTACTCCACGCCAAGCATCAGGCCGCCCGCGTGCTCGCTGGCGGTCATGGTGACGTCGAAGCGTGCGCGTTGAGCCTCGTATGGCATGCGCGACACTGACAGGCCCAGCGGCCGCTCTTCGGCGCGGGGCGCGTTCTGGAGCACGAACATTACTTGGAAGAGCGGCGAGCGGCTCAAGTCGCGCTCGGGTTGCAGTTCCGCCACGAGATGATCAAACGGCAGGTCCTGATGTGCGTAGGCGGCCAGTGCGCTCGCGCGCACGGCGGCCAGCACCTCGCGATAAGTGCTGTCCTCGGTGAAACGAGTGCGCATTGCGAGCGTGTTCACAAAGAACCCAATAAGGCCTTCCACTTCGCGGCGGTTCCGGTTGGCGATGGGCGTGCCCACGACCAGATCGGTCTGCCCCGTATAGCGATAGAGCAAGACCTTGTACAGCGCCATGAGGACCATGAAGAGCGTTGTGTTTGTGGCGCGCGCAAGATCCTTCGCCGCGTCCAATAAATCTTGCGGCACCGCCAACGAAGTTCGTGCGCCATGAAAACTGCGCACAAGCGGCCGCGGACGATCCGCAGGCAGGTCCAATGCCGCGGGCGCGCCGCTCAGATGCGTGCGCCAATACTCGAGCTGATGCTCCAGCGCTTCATCCCGCAGCCACTCGCGTTGCCAGACTGCGAAGTCGGCGTATTGAATGGGAAGGGCCGAAAGCTGTGCAGGTGTGCCGGAGACATTTGCCTCGTACAGCTTGCACACTTCGCGCACAAGCACTCCCATGGACCACGCGTCGGAAGCAATGTGGTGAATCATCACGGCAAGGATGTGGTCTTCAGGTCCGATATGATAGACGTGCGCCCGTAGAATGGGGCCCCTCTCCAAATCGAATGGCACCGTGGTTTCTTCGGACACGCTACGTAACGCCGCATCTTCACGCACTTCCGGCGCCAGGTTCTCGAATGAAGTCGCAACCAGCACAAAGGAATAGGGATCCAGAATTCGCTGATACAGTTCGCCCGAATGCTCGCAGAACACCGTGCGCAGGCTTTCGTGCCGCGCGATGAGCTGGGTGAAGGCGGACTCGAGCGCTTCCCTATGCAGTGTGCCGCGCAGACGCAGCACCGAGGTCATCGTGTACGCCCCGTCGCGCACGCCC
>JADLCA010000219.1 GCA_020847495.1 Candidatus Hydrogenedentota bacterium
GAATGCCCACCCTCCAGAGACCAGATGCTGGTCCAGTTGGATCGGCCGGCGGAACTCCTTGTGGGCCCCGTCGTAGTCAAGGGCAAACTGGCCCTGCATCCTGGAAAGGAGAACGCCTACTTCTACAGCGTGTCCCAGGCAACCCTCTCACCAGGATATGAGGATCAAGACCCGGTCCCCATGATCGTGCCGAAGGAGCACCGCCATTCGCCTGATGGTCAAGGAATTGCGCCCGACCAAGTCGCCAACCGCCCCCAATGAGACACTGCGGAATTGCCCTGGTTCCTTGGAGGTGGAAGGCGGACAATCTGTGAATGTTTCACAAAAGATCTTGACAATACCAACGTTGTGTGAAATACTCACAGATAAGCTAGGAGAAAGCGGCGTGGACGCGTTGAATCCGAATGAACTGGAAACACTGCGAATCCTGTGGGAAGGCGGCGAACAAAAGCCGCCGGAAATCGAGGGGGCATTCTCGTGGGCTATCGATAACGGCACGCTGCGGTCGGTGCTTCGCGTGTTGATGGACAAGGACCTTGTCGATCGGCGAAGGGTGGGGAAGGCCTACTACTACAGGGTGAAGAAATCGCGCGATGGCGTGCTGTCGCGGATGGCGAGGCAGATGGCGCGCGTGTTTTCTGACGGGTCGACAGCGGGTCTGATCGCCCAGCTCATCAAGACTGAAAAACTCTCCCCCCGGGAGTTGGCGGAACTTCGGCGGATTGCGCAAAGCGAGTCCAAACCGGCTATCGACAAAAGCCGCAAGAGGTAAAACCCATGTTCAATTGGGCCGAGACGATGGTTGGTTTGTCCTACGTTCCGGCCTTGTTGTTGAAGGCGACGGTCCTGCTTGGCTGCGTGTGGTGCGCCCACAAGGCACTGTGCCGATGCAATCCCCGCTGGCGCGTTCTGCTGTGGCGCGCGACATTGGTGGCGCTGATCGTGCTGCCGGTTGCAGAGTGGGCGCTGCCTCGGTTCGAGGTCGCCGTCGTGCAGAACTCGACGCCACCACCGCCCGTACGCGTCCCTGTGATGATAGATTCACCTTTGGCAATGGTGGAAACGTACCCGCAGCCACTTACGCCGATGCCTCTTACTGAACCCTTGCCGATAGAACGGCCATCCCAGTCCTTCAATGTATGGGCGTGGATAGCCGACCATTTCGGCCTGATGGCATACATGGTTTGGACCTCCGTACTACTTATGTTTCTGGCCGGTATTGCGCGTGCATGGCACAACCTGCGCGCTCTTATCGCGCGATCGGTTGCGGCGCCGGCTGAGGTGCGTTCCCTCGCCAAGCGAGTTGCAAATGAACTGGGTGTGAGAGTCCAGACAGAGGTGCGCGTGGTGGAAGGACGTGGTTCGCCGTTCCTGACCGGCATACGCCAGCCGGTTATTGTACTCCCCGCGCGGTGTCTGGTGGACTCCGACACAGTTCAACTCCGGGCGGTTCTGGCGCACGAAATGGCCCACGTGAAGACGTGGGATCCGTTCTGGATGGCCTTTGCCCGTGTGACCGCATCGCTGCTCTGGTTCCATCCGCTTGCTTGGCGTTTACGTTCTGTACACAACTCCGCTTGCGAGGACGTGTGCGACGGCGTCGCCGCGGCCTATCTAGGCAGCTTCGAATCCTATTCCAAGGCATTGGCACGAGAGGCCTTGGCCCTGTTCGAGGCACAACCCGTTCCGGGTGGCGTCCCCATGCTGCACAGCGCGGAAATCGTCCATCGGCTGCGCAAGATCCAACGCGGCATCCAAGCGAACCCCCTGGCACGGCGCTGGGTCGCGGCAAGCCTTTTGGCTGGGTTGACGCTACTCGTTACGCTGGGGAGCTTGCAGTTGGTGCAGGCGCAACCGAAAGCAACGCCAGAGGCTACTCCATCGGTCTCCTCGCCCGCCACGTTACCCGATGAGATTCTACTCAAATGGGCGCAGAACGACGCAGCGGAATGCAAAGAGAGCCGGGACCGGCTCGGTTTGCCTGATGTCTACCTTATCGCTCGAGAAAAGGATCGCCTACCCTTGTGGCGTGAAGCTGCGCAGCGCGGCATGCCGGAAGGCCAAGTGCTTTTGGCGCTGTGCCATGCCCACGGCGCCGGTGCGGAGAATGATCCGCTTACACAGAACAGCCTGCTGCAGGCCGCCATCGCACAAGGCGACGTTTCCGCTATGTATTACTATGCGAATGTGCTTTTTCAAGGCGACGGCGTCACTCCAGACATCGCTGCTGCGGTGGGCCTCTATGTGAAAGCCGCGGCTGCGGGCGACCGGGCTGCGATGTGGCAGTTGGGATCCTTGTATGGAAATGGCCACGGCGTTCAGAAGGACCTCGCACAATCGCATAGATGGTTGGAGATGTCTGCCATTGCGGGCGCGCCTTACGCTATGTTTCAACTCGGTCAGGCGTATTTTTCGGGCGACTTGGGTCCGCAAGATGAAGCCCTGGCCCGCAAGTGGATTGCCCAAGCGGCTGAACTCGGCTGTCCGTTTGGTATCGAACGCCTTCGTCAATTAGGAGGACATGCGCCGTACATGTACCCTCCCGAGTTTGTCCCTCCTTCTGACGTTGCCAGATCTCCGTTTGGGCCACCCAAGGAGACGCCTGAGTTACCCGCCGTTGACCCGGCTGCTACGCGTGAGGCGCCCAGTCCTGCAAGCTTGTCCGACGCGGACCTCATCGCCGAAGTTGAAGCGGATGAGCAAGCGTGCCGCGAATGCAGGGACCGTACGGGATATTCGAAAGTCTACATTCAGCTTCACGCCTCGTGGCGGCTGCCTTTATGGCAGGAGGCCGCGAATCGCGGCATGGCGGCGGGTCAGGTCATGGTGGGGTTATGCTACACCGCGATGATTGGCTTCGGAAAAGATGACGTTAAGAGAACGGAACTATTCAAAGCCGCGGCAGAGCAAGGTGATCCTACGGGGATGCACAATTATGCCTCCTCTTTGCAGGGAGGAATCGGCGTCGAACCTGATCTCCAAGAAGCCTTCAACTGGTGGAAGAAAGCGGCGGATTTGGGAGAGCCTTCAGGAATGTGGCACATCGCTGAATTCTATCGCCGTGGTCAATACGTTGAAAGAGACACAGACACAGCCCTGGATTGGTATCTTCGTGCCGCGGATGCCGGAAGCGCTGAAGCCAAGTACCAGCTTGGACTCGCGTTCATGGCGGGCGGCGACATGGTTCCCAGATCCGTTGCGGATGGGCGACGCTGGCTGGCAATGGCTGCGGAAGGCGGTTTCCCCAAAGCAGTCAACAGCCTGCGAGAAACCAGACAAGGACAGGAAGAGCACAACGGTTTGTTAGGATTCGGCGCTGCGACAGAGACGCCACCCCGGCTCTAACAGTTCGTCACAAGAGGCAGTTTGGGGACACCTGTCGCGCATGGCGGTGCCTCGTCACGGTCACACGCTTTGCCCATACTGCAGCCAATGCGAACTCCCGGAGTTCAGCGCCTATCAAGTACTCCTCCTTGCTTTCCGTGCCGGAAGCAGACTGGGGCGGCACGTTGTCTCGCGCCGCCCCACTTCAGCAGGCTCGATTGTCTCAACCCCTTCTCCGGGGTCAGTGCAGGCAGTTTGTCATGCAGGCCACCTTGCCGCCGCCGACAGAGCAGCATTCCAGGCCGGGTTCGCAACAGGTGCCGCCACAGGGTGTGTGGCCGACCAGGCAGTACTCGAACGGCCGTTTCGGGCGCTTCGGGGGTTCCCAGTCGTCGGGCCACAGAGATGGTCCCGGGAACTGGCTGCAGAAGCCGCCGCTGAGGCAGTAGTAGTTTGGCGGGCAGCAGGTGTCTCCGCAGCAGGTATGCGCTCTGGGACAGCACTTGCCCGCGCAAACGGCCTGATCGCTCGGACAGCAGCCGTGCCGTGAATTGGGATCGTAGCGATCCACGCACGACTCATTTGAATCGCAACACCCGTCTCCGGGGTCAAAGGGGTTAGGGAACCCACAGACCTTGGGACAGCATCTCAACAGGTTGCATCGACCGATGCACACGAGGCTGTTCACATTGCATGCGCCCAGCAAGGCGCCAGCCGCCGCGGCCGCACCGATGCACGCCGGGGGAAACACGCAGGCGGCCAGCGGGGCCGTGGCGATAACCGAACACTGGGCGAGCGTCTCCGCGCATCCTTGCAGGCAGTTGTTGCAGGCTCTCTGCGTTTCCGGTCCGGGCATGTACGCCGCGACGACGGTCTGGGTGGAAGTGGAGCCGCCGGACTCTGCGCCGGCCTGACGGTAGCGGTTGCTCGTCCTGTACAGCGAGGCTTGTGCCGTGAACGCGGGCATGCTCATTCCACACCTCCTATGTCGCGGTTGTAAAACGGAGACAGCTTGGTCACGAGAAATGGGAACTCCTCGGTCACATCGACACGCACGTAGAACTTCTCCGTGTAATCGGTGTTGCGGTTGGTGAATGCGAAGACCACATCGACAATGTTGCGGGTGGCGCTCAACGACGAGTGACGCACGTCGACCCGGCTCAATGAGAAGTCGTGCGAGAACTGCTCGGCGACCTTGGTGTAAATAGCCGGATAGCGCATGACGAGATAGTTCAGGGCGCGGTGCTCGTTCGTGGCTCCGGCGTTGTCCGTCAGTTGCATGATCCGGGCAAACAACTCCTCGGCCGCGGGGGCAAACTGCGCGGCGGTGGCCCTCTCCGGCCGCGGAATGGCCTGGATCAGCGTGTCGCGGTCGAACGAGTA
>JADLCA010000220.1 GCA_020847495.1 Candidatus Hydrogenedentota bacterium
ATGCGGGAAGGGCATGCGGGAAGGGCATGCGGGAAGGGCATGCGGGAAGGGCATGCGGGAAGGGCATGCGGGAAGGGCATGCGGGAAGGGCACGCGGGAAGGGCAGGGCAGCGCTACGGGCAGCCGGACTTCTGGAAACACGCTCTAAGCAGGACGAAAGCCAGGAGTGAAGCCGCAAGCCTTCGGTCGTGCTCGCGTGGTGTCACTCGCCTCGCGCGGGTTCGCAGCGCTCGACGAAGTAGTTGCCGCTCAGGTCCAGATCGCTGAAGGGCAGGTAGTAGAGCCAGTCGGCGGCTTCGTACAGGATCACTTCGTTGATTTCTTCCGCGTGGGAGAGAACCTCGCATATGAGCGATTCACGCTCTTTCCGGGCCGCATCGTAGTCGCTGCGGCGCAGGGTGTATTGGGCTTCGAAGAAGAAGCTGCGGGGTCCCCGGAATTCGGAGCCGCGGTTGGTGGCGAGATCGCGGAAGGACTTCTGGAGATGTACCCGGAACGGCGCCATCTCGGGCACATCGCGAACGCCGAAGAGGACCGGCTCGGTGTGGAGACCGCTCAAATCGAGCATGGCCATCCCCTCGCCGATGCAGTGTATGTGATTGATCGTGGACCAGACACCGTTGTAGCCGGGACCGTAGGGTGTGCCGTCGGGACGTTGCATGACCGCGATCGTTTCCCTCACCTGCTTTGCGGATTCCGCGCCCATGGGAATCACCACGCGGGTGCGCGTCCCCGGAAACGCGGTTTCGAAGTCTTGCAACAACGCGCGGACTCCCGCAGCGACGGCCTGGTTGCGCGCAAAGCGCCAGCGGAAAGGCGAGCCAGGATTCTGGCAATCGCCGTCCCATTCGCCGGATTGCCAGGTGGTAATCCTATCCACGAGAAGCGGGTCGGACGCCCATTCGCGTAACACTGGGTCGTCTGCCACGGACAGCGGCGCGTAGGCGCGGTCAATCCCCAGGTGCGCGGCGGACATGCGATTCTGGCGGTAATACACGAGGGGCTTGATGCCCTCCGCGCCATCGCCCTCATACGCCGCGAGCTGCACATGCGAACGGGTGTTGACGAACAGCTCATCCACAGCGGGCAGATCGAGGAGGGTCTTCATTTCCTTGACGGCATTCTCGCGCGCCTTTGGGAGATTCAGGTCCAGCATCTCCACGGAATACGGCGCGCCGAGGTCGATGACAAGCAGCCGCTCTTGAAGCGCTAAACGAGACTCCCCCGACTCATAGATGAGCCTGGCGCCGGTCTCGGTCGCGTTGAACTCCGTCGTCTGCTCGCCCGTGGACGGGATGCCGGGCACACGGGTTTGCGCGGAGGCGGCCGGAACCCCGTCGAGCACCCAGTAGATGTTTTCCCGGCCGATGCGGTTGCCTGCGCGGGCATATAGCTCCACGGGGTTCAGCGCAGGAAAGGTGAGCGCTTCCTCGGCGGAGGAGGGATTGGAGAGAACAAGGAAGCGCGTTTCGAAGGGCACGTCCAGATGGTCGATGTGCAACGCGCCATCTTCCATGCGGAGGTCGAACCCCGTCAGAACTTGCCGGTGTGCCGCGGCCTTTTGGGCGATGGACGCGAACGGAACGAGTTCGAAGCGGCCGTCCGCCTGCCGTTGCAGAACGAGCGAGTCGTGCTGGAGGGGCGGGTAGTCGCTCGTCTCGATACGGAGGCTGTCACCTTTTTCCCGAAAGCGCGCAAGGAAGGCATCCGCGTTCTCGACGCCTTGCACCTTGATGCGGCCCAGTCGGCCCTTGTCCTCATGGCCAATCTGCCGGAGGATGGTGCGGTAGTGGGCAAAGCACACGGCATCCGTCCGGTAGTTCACGACAGGCGTTGCCATGGGCAGGAAGCCCCAGAGGTACTCGCCCCGCTCATCGAAGGCCGGTAACTCATAGTATTTCGTCAGCGCGGTTTCGAAGGGCCGGAAACTCACGCTGAGACGGATGCCGTGGTCCACCGCGCTTTGCGAGAGCAGCGGACCGAAGTCGCGCAAGAGGCGGTAGGCGTTGAGCTGGCGAATCCAGTCCCACGAAATGTGCCGGCCCCATTGGCCCTCCTCGGCCCCTTTGAGACGCTCAGCGATGAGCTGCTGGAAGGCGGGGCTTTCGTTCATGGCCTTCGCTTGCGCCTCGCAGCGCGCCCAATCCTCGGGGGCGTAGTTGCTGGGGTCCGTGACATAGGGCATGGGACTCAACCACAGAATGAGCCGGTTCACCCCATGGACCTGACAGCGCCGGAAATACTGGTCGAAGGCGTCCTTCGTGACAGGCCGCCAAGTGCCATCGGGCGCATTGAAGATGCGGATAAGATCATCCCCAAAGTCCGCGAGGTACGACAACGGCCGCGCCGGCGGGCCGGGTTGGATGGCAAGGGTCTGGGTCTCCGCGCCGCCGCCGGGCAGCGCGATGGAGACTTCCAACTGGAAAGGAGACCTGGACGCACCATCCTCTGCGTCTATTTGCAGGAAACCGTCCCCGGTGAGCGCGATGCTCAGGCCGTTCCAGGCAAGCGTGCTGCCCTGCGCCAGCACGCGATCACCTTCGCGCGCGGTCAGGGTCGCGCGCACGTCCGCAGGAAGCGGCTTCACGAAGATCGGCCAGGCACGCGTCGCGCCGCACAGGTACGGAAAGGGGACTTCCGTGTTGCGCGGCGCGAGATACGGTTCTTCGGCGGACAGCACTTCGGAGGCAAGGGCGAGTACGCAAAGCAGCAAGGCGGGCATTCTCATGAGATGACTTCCCCTCTGAGCGTGTATGCCCTGATTATAGTATTCCTGCGCGGAAGATTGCGCGTACTGCGGCTCGCACGCAGCGAAGCAGTCGCTTGATTTCCACACGCGCACGTGATGGAGATGTGGAGAAGCGTACCCGGAACGTGCCACCGCCCGGATCGTTCGCCGAGAAGGTGTCCCGCGCAATTGTGCAGAGAATCAATGAGGAGGCAAGTGTTCCATCATCTTGCGCAATTGCCTCACATGCGCATTGACCAGCCGGAACTTTGCGACTGCCTCGACGAGGGCGCTTCGCAGGTCGAGGTACGCATCCCGGTAATCCGGATCGTCGGCCCGGCCCAGGTTGGGCATCGACTTCAACGCAGACCGGAGATTCTGCTCGTCCAGCACGAGCGCTTCATGCACCGATGCGACCTCCTCCGCGTCCGGAATGGTCTCGCCCGAAGTCTCGAAGAGATGCGCCGCCCGCTGAAGGTCCGCAGTGAGCCCCTCATCGTGCTCCAGGAGGAAGCTCGCAACCGGCTCCAGTGCGGGGAACTGCTGAGCCCGCGCGGCGGCTTCGCGCACCTTCTGGACGGCCGGCAGTAGCAGGCCGATGAGGATCGCGATAATCGCGATCACGACGAGCAATTCGATGAGGGTAAAACCGTGCTTTGTTCTCATGATGCCACCACTCCCTTTGCGTTGAGATGCGTTAACCTGCAACGGATTTCGGGGGCCGAGAACGCGGGACGCGACGGAAGCACTAATGTGTGTGACAATACTAGCGCTACACGCTCTTGAGCGACAGTTACACCAAGCGTGTGATCGTTCGTGCCCGTTTCCCGATAGCCTTGCGCGCTTACGCTAACACACCGATGCTATTCTGTCAATATGGCGCGCTCGCGCAGCATGCGGTAGGAAGTGCGTCCGTACTGATCGATCGAAGAACGGTTTTTGACGGCACCGGCATTGTCACCCGCACATGAAGATGCCGGCAGGGATGCCGGCGGTCCTGATGACATCCCTCCGGGCGCAAGCGAACAGCGGGGGGCTCTGTGTTCTCATAGGTTCGGCTGGGCCTGTGCAGACACTTGCTGTTCTTCTGG